>NZ_LZKY01000268.1:0-35422 GCF_001673055.1 Mycobacterium sp. 1245801.1 | reverse complement strand
CCAGGCGCTGCTGGAGCTGACCGACTACGCGCCCCTACCGCTGCGCGAACCGGTCCGCTCGCTGGTGTGGGTGCGCGGTCGCCTCCAAGAGGTACACCCGACGGAGATCCTCGATCTGCTCGACCTGATCGCCGCCGAGTGCCCGAATCCCGCCCTGCTGGGCATCGATACCCCACGCTGCAGGCCCGGCGGCGGCGACGAGCCGCGCTACACCCTGTTGCGGCTCGAGATCGCCTCGGTGGTCGTCACCGACGCCACCGGCGCCGAGCCGGTCAGTGTGGCCGACCTGCTGAACGCCCGCCCGGATCCGTTCTGCGCGCTCGAGTCAAGCCTGCTGTGGCACCTGGACACCGCCCACAGCGACGTCCTCGCGCGGCTGGTGTCCCGGCTGCCGGCGCCGCTGCGGCGCGGGCACGTCCGGCCCTTGGGCCTGGACCGCTACGGCGTCCGGTTCCGTGTCGAGGGCGACGATCGCGATCACGACGTCCGGCTGCCGTTCCATAAGCCGGTCGACGACATGACCGGCCTGAGCCAGGCGATCCGGGTGCTGATGGGCTGCCCCTTCATCAACGGGCTTCGGGCGCGCGGCTAGCCGAGCGCGCGGCGCACCGGCGCGACCGAGCGCCGGCCACGTACGTTTACTCGGGTGAACGGCGAGCGCGCACCCACACCAGCGAGCGGACCGGTTCGCGCAGCGGTAGGGGCGCGTAGTCGGTCAGCTCCAGCAGCGCCTGGGACCCCGAGATGGGGCGCACCAATTCCCGTTCCCGCTCGACGGGAAGCGCCAGCGCAACCGATCCGTCGTCCATCAGGTGGTGCAGGGGGGTGGGGACCGGGTCGTCGTGCTCGATGGCCAGCAGCGCGCCGCTGGCGCGGACACAGGCGCTGCGGATCCGTTCGGCGGTCGTCGGGGCAGGGCAGCTCAGCGGTAACACCATTCTCATCCTTTGATTAGGTAAGCCTAAGTTAACTCACCCGGGGTGACGTCGCAAGACTTTTCTGGTCCGCGCGCCGCTAGGGTTGGGACGTGGCCCGCATCGCATACCTCGGTCCGGAGGGGACGTTCACCGAGGCGGCGCTGCGACAGATCAGCGCGGCGGGACTCATTCCCGACGAAGGCCCAGCCGGGGTGCAACCCGCGCCCGTCGAAAGCACCTCCGCGGCGCTGGACGCCGTGCGCGACGGCACCGCCGACTACGCCTGCGTCCCGATCGAGAACTCGATCGACGGCTCGGTGACACCGACCCTGGACAGCCTGGCCATCGGCTCACCCCTGCAGGTGTTCGCCGAGACCACGCTGGACATCGCCTTCAGCATCGTCGTCAAACCGGGCCGCAGCGCCACGGACGTGCGGACGCTGGCGGCCTTCGGTGTGGCGGCGGCCCAGGTGCGCCAGTGGGTGGCCGCCAATCTGCCCGACGCCGCGCTGCGGCCGGCGTACTCCAACGCCGACGCCGCCCAGCAGGTCGCCGAGGGACGCGTCGACGCCGCGGTGACCTCGCCGTTGGCCGCCGCGCATTGGGGCCTGGGCACCCTGGCCGAGGGTGTGGTCGACGAATCCAACGCCCGGACCCGCTTCCTTCTGGTCGGGCGGCCGGGCCCACCGCCGGCCCGCACCGGAGCCGACCGCACCTCGGTCGTGTTGCGCATCGACAACGCGCCTGGCGCGCTGCTGGCCGCGCTCGCCGAATTCGCCGTCCGCGGCATCGACCTCACCCGCATCGAATCCCGGCCGACCAGAACGGGTCTCGGCATCTACCGCTTCTTCGCCGATTGCGTCGGCCATATCGACGACGACGCCGTGGCCGAGGCACTCAAAGCGCTGCACCGTCGTTGTGCTGATGTGCGTTATCTCGGTTCCTGGCCCACCGGCTCGCCGGCCGGGGCGTTGCCGCCCTCCGCCGAGGAGGCCGCGCGCTGGCTGCAGCAGCTGCTGGACGGCAAGCGCGACGAGTCCGCCGGGGGAGCGCGGCGGTGAGCGGCCGGTTGATCCTGGTGCGCCACGGCCAGTCATTCGGAAACGTCGAGCGCCGGCTCGACACCCGCCCGCCGGGTGCGGAGCTGACCCCGTTGGGCCGCGACCAGGCGCGGGCATTCGCCCGCGGGGCGGGGCGCCCGGCGATGCTCGCGCATTCGGTGGCCACCCGGGCCTCGCAGACGGCCGAGGTGATCGGCGGCCAGGTCGCAGTGCCCCCGATCGAGGTGGCCGGCGTGCACGAGGTCCAGGTCGGGCGGCTGGAAAACCGCAACGACGACGACGCGGTCGCCGAGTTCAATGCGATCTACGAGCGGTGGCATCACGGCGAGCTCGACGTGGCGCTTCCCGGCGGCGAGACCGGCAACGACGTGCTGGACCGCTACGTCCCGGTGCTCACCGACCTGCGCCTGCGTTACCTCGACGACCGCGACTTCCACGGCGACATCGTCGTCGTCAGCCACGGCGCGGCGATCCGGCTGGCCGCCGCGGTGCTGGCCGGCGTCGACGCCGAGTTCGCGCTGGACAACCACCTGGACAACGCCCAGTCGGTGGCCCTCACCCCGATCACCGACGGGCGGTGGAGTTGCGTGCGTTGGGGGACGCTGACCCCGCCGTTCTACCCGGAGGAAGAGGCGACGCCGGTCGCGGACGCGGTGCGGTCCAGCGCCGACCCGATGGGTTGACCCGTCAGACGGCCAGGGCGATCACTTCGGTGCACACGCACCCGACGGCGTCGCAGTCGATCACGAAGGCGTGCGGCAACAGCTCGGGACTGAAGCAATCCGGCTCCGTGCATTCCGACCGGTGCAGCGCGTGGCGAATGATGGTGCCGTGACAGTGATCTAAGCCTGCCCGACAGTCGCGGCAGTCAATGCTCATAGGTCAGTTCATAGCACCCGTCGCGGACAAAATCGGGATGCCGCGCCCGGCGATCCGGCGCCGCGCCAGATTCTCAGGCCCAGCCCAGCTCGTGCAGCCGGTCGTCGTCGATGCCGAAGTGGTGAGCGATTTCGTGGATCACCGTGATGGCCACCTCCTCGACGACCTCGTCCTCGAATTCGCAGGCGTCCAGCAGCGCGTCCCGGTAGATGGTGATGGCATCCGGCAGGGATCCGGAATAGTCGGAGTCACGTTCGGTCAACGCCACGCCCTCGTACAGGCCGAGCAGTTCGGCGTCGTCGGGATGGCGGTCTTCGACCAGCACGACGACGTTGTCCATGGCGGCCGCCAGCTCGGGCGGGATGAGGTCGAGGGCGTCGGAGACCAGTTCGTCGAAGCGCTGCGGATCCATCCGGACGGACACCCGCCTAGCCTCCCGGCGGGGGCGCGGCGGGCGGTGCCTCGGGTGCGGGATTCGCCGGTGGTGGCGGTGCGGGCGCCGGTGCCTCGGGTGCCGGGTTGGCCGGCGGGGCGCCGTTGTCCGCCGGCGGCGCCTGCTGGGCGGGCGCCTGCTGTTGCGGGGCCTGCTGCTGGGGTTGCTGCGCGGGCTGCTGGCCGGGCAGGTGCTGGTTGTTCGGCGGGATCTCCGGGGCCGAGCCGGTGCCGGCGCCGGACTGGGTGGACGGCGGCTGAGCCGGGACCTGAAGCGGGATCGGCGGCATGGTGAGCCGCTCCTCGGGGATGTCGGGCGGCGGTACCGGCGGTTGACCGTTGATCAGCAGCTGGCCCTTGGCGCTGTTCAGCAGGGTGGCCCAGCCGCCGTTGCCCAGCGTCGCGCCGATGCTGCAGGCCACCTCGCGGCTGCCCGCCGTCCAACTGGCCAGCGGCACCGTCGGGTAGATCAGCGTCAAGGTGGTGGTGCGCAGCTTGACCGGCGCCAGGTACGCGTCGGTCATCTTGGTGCACGAATCCTTGATGAAGCCGTCCTGGTCGGGCTCGGCCGGC
The DNA here is from genome assembly GCF_001673055.1 of Mycobacterium sp. 1245801.1. Classification (NCBI taxonomy): domain Bacteria; kingdom Bacillati; phylum Actinomycetota; class Actinomycetes; order Mycobacteriales; family Mycobacteriaceae; genus Mycobacterium; species Mycobacterium sp. 1245801.1. The sequence goes on along the minus strand of NZ_LZKY01000268.1, from coordinate 31,560 downwards.
AGGCCACCGGGGAACTTCTCGGCCAGGTTGACCGTGCCGGTGACCTCCATGGCGTGCGGCGCCGCGCAGTCGACGGGCGCGTCGGTCGGCTGGTTGGTCGCCGGGTCGATGCCCAGACAGGTGCCGGCCGGCCACACCTTGGACTGGTCGACGTCGGCGACCTTGCCCTTGAAGGCCTGCTGCTGGTTGTTCATCCCGGGCAGCTGCAGGCCGCACAGCATCCGGCGGTCGCCGTTCTGGCGCCAGGCCCGGTCGCCGGGCCACAGCAGGCTGACGGTGAACTTGCTGTTCGGATCGAACTTGGGGCCGAGGTAGGTGCGGACGGCCGCCTCGCACTGCTCCTGGGTGATCTGCTGGATGCGCGCGGGCGTCGGGGGTGCGGCGTTGGGCCCGTATTCCGAGCCCGGGAACGTCCGCATGTCAATCGATTCGGCGACTTCGAACTTGTGGTCGTCACCGCAGTTGACGATCCTCGCCGACTCCGGGGTTGTCTCCGGCCACATCAGGCACTCCCCGGTGGCGGCCCGGTTGAAGGCGGCGTCGCTCTTGGTTCCGGTGCTGCGCACCGGGCTGCTGTCGAGGAACCGACCCGATCCGGGACCGCCGACCGGGATCGCGGTGACCAACCCGGCGATCAGCAGGCCGCCGAGCGCGGTGAGCAGCAGCGCGCGCCGGGTCGCCCGGGCCTGCAGGCTGCGCGGCCAACCGAAGGCCGACGGCTGCTGTTCGGACGACTCGACCGCCCGGGTTTCCCGGGCTTCCGAAAGTTCCTTCTCGGGCGCTTGCGACATCCGCTCCATTCTGACAGGAGCGCCTGAGACCGGTGACAAAAGTTACGGATGTGAGTCCTGCGACTTTGCGCGGTGGATGCGCCGCCAGCCGCCCCGAACCGGTGAAAGTAGTCTCAGGGCCGTGATCGACCTGAAGCTGCTCCGGGAAGACCCCGATGCCGTGCGCCGCTCCCAGCTCAGTCGTGGGGAGGACCCGGCGCTGGTAGACGCGCTGTTGACCGCCGACGCCGCCCGCCGGGCCGCGATCTCGTCGGCCGACGGGCTGCGGGCCGAACAGAAGTCCGCCAGCAAGAGCGTCGGGGCGGCCTCTCCCGAGGAGCGCCCGGCCAAGCTGGCGCGCGCCAAGGAACTGGCCGAGCAGGTGAAGGCCGCCGAAGCCGCCCAGGCCGACGCGGAGGCCGCGTTCACCGCGGCGCACATGGCGATCTCCAACGTCGTCATCGACGGGGTGCCCGCCGGCGGCGAGGACGACTTCGCCGTGCTCGACGTGGTCGGCGAGCCCGCGGCGATCGACGACCCGAAGGACCACCTGGAGCTCGGTGAGTCACTCGGGCTGATCGACATGCAGCGCGGGGCCAAGGTGTCCGGGTCGCGGTTCTACTTCCTGACCGGCAAGGGTGCGCTGCTCCAGCTGGGCCTGTTGCAGCTGGCGTTGCGGCTGGCCGTCGAGAACGGCTTCATCCCGATGATCCCGCCGGTGCTGGTGCGCCCCGAGGTGATGGCCGGCACCGGGTTCCTGGGCGCCCACGCCGACGAGGTCTACCGCGTGGAGGCCGACGACCTCTACCTGGTGGGCACCTCGGAGGTGCCGCTGGCCGGCTACCACGCCGACGAGATCCTGGACCTGTCCGGCGGGCCGCTGCGATACGCGGGGTGGTCGTCGTGTTTTCGCCGCGAGGCCGGCAGCTACGGCAAGGACACCCGCGGCATCATCCGGGTGCATCAGTTCGACAAGGTCGAGGGCTTCGTCTACTGCACCCCCGCGGACGCCGAGGCGGAACACCAGCGGCTGCTGGCCTGGCAGCGCGAGATGCTGGCCCGCATCCAGGTGCCGTACCGGGTGATCGACGTGGCCGCGGGTGACCTGGGTTCGTCGGCCGCACGCAAATTCGATTGTGAGGCTTGGGTTCCCACGCAGGGCGCCTACCGCGAGCTGACGTCCACCTCGAACTGCACCACGTTCCAGGCGCGCCGGCTGGCCACCCGCTTTCGCGACGAGGCGGGCAAACCGCAGACCGCCGCCACGCTCAACGGCACGCTGGGCACCACGCGGTGGTTGGTGGCGATCCTGGAAAACCACCAACAGCCTGACGGCAGCGTGCGGGTGCCCGAGGCCCTGGTGCCGTTCGTCGGCACCGAGGTGCTCGAGCCGAATCGCCACTAATAACTAGCGCGTCTTGGCGGCCACCTGGCCGGGCGTATGCCCGAAGGCTCGCCGGTAGGTGTCGATGAACGCACTCGGTGTGGCCCAACCGCATTCGGCCGCCACCGACGTGACGTCGCGCCGCTCGGCGAGCAACACCAGGGCGTGCTGCAGCCGCACCTGGGTGCGCCACTGCGGGAACGTCATCGCCAGTTCGTCGCTGAACAGGCGGCTCAGCGTGCGCTGGCCGACCCCGAGCCGGTCACCGATCTGCCGCAGCGACAATGACTCCCGCAGGTTGTCGGCGATCAGCGCGCACGCTTGCCGCAGCCGGTCGTCGACCGGTGTGGGAATCCACAGCGCCTCCCCGATGCTGGTGGCCTGTAACTGGTCGTGCAGCACGGCCAGCATCCGGTGGTGCTCGTCGGTGTCGGTGCCATCGGTTTGCGAACACGCGATGATCAGTTCGCGCATCAACGGATTGACCGCCAGCACGGCGGGGGCCGCGGGGCCGCGGCGGTAGCGGTCGGGGTCCAGCGCGACGCCGTGAAACTGCGTGGTGCCGTGAAACTTGTGTTCGTGCCAGCACCCCGCCGGTATCCAGATCGCGCGGTTCGCCGGCGTGATCCACATTCCGGTCGGGGTGGTCACCGAGACGGCACCCGAGGACGGGTAGACGATCTGGTGCAAAGGATGCCGGTGCCGCTCGATGTGGGATCCCGGCGGCAACGTCTGCGACGAAGTCGCCAGCCCGTGATGGCTGAATTCCGACATATCACGGCAGGATATCGGAAGCCCGCACCCCGTGTGGGCGCCTAGCGTTCTCGGTATGGCGATGAATCTTTTGCACCGACGGCGCTGTAGCTCCGCGGGCTGGGAGCAGGCGGTGGCCGATCAGCTGTTGCCGTGGGCCCTGCGGGACGTCGAATTGGGCGCGCGGACTTTGGAAATCGGCCCCGGCTACGGGGCGACGCTGCGTGCGCTGATCGATCGGGCGGCCTCGCTCACCGCGGTCGAGGTCGACGGCGCGATGGCCGATCGTCTGCAGCGCCGCTACGGTGATCGCGCGCGCATCATCCACGGCGACGGCAGCGAAACCGGTTTGCCCGCGGACCATTTCACCTCGGTGGTGTGCTTCACCATGCTGCACCACGTGCCGCGTGCCGAGCTGCAGGACCGCCTGTTCGCCGAGGCGTTCCGGGTGCTGCAACCGGGCGGGGTCTTCGCCGGCAGCGACGGCGTCCCGTCCCTGGCATTTCGGCTGCTGCATGTCGCCGACACCTACAACCCGATCCCGCCGGCCGACCTGCCGGCGCGGCTTGCGGCGGCGGGATTCACCGACATCCACACCGAGGTCAAGGGCGGCCGGCAGAAATGGCGGGCCACCAAACCGATCGGCTAAGCGGCTACCGTCGCACGGTCGCGCTCGTGGCGGCGCTGCCGCTCCATCGTGGCGAAGTAGAACGCGAACGCGAACGCGAAGCTGGTGAACAGGCTGGACACGAAGTACAGCCACGGGTGGCGCAGGCCCCTGCGGTAGCCGTCCACGATCGTAAAGATCGGCAGCAGAACAACATTGGCGATCGTGTAGTCCTGGCTGGCCGAGCTGGCGGCCGGGTTGGTGAACATCAGCCTGACGTATTCGAGCCAGCTGCCGTGTTCGCCCCACAGCGGATTGGTGGATCCGTGCGCGTACTGCTGCACGTAGGTGATGTTGAAGTACCAGCCGAGGGCGACCGATGCGATGCCGACGACGTAGTACACGACTTCCATCGGCGAGAACAGCGGGCCGCTGGCCGGGCGGGCGAAGACTCCCCTGTTGGCCAGGACGATCCAGCTGATGACCGTCAGTCCGAGTACCGCGTGAGTGAGTAGCGAGACCATGGGCGCAGTCTCGCCCGGGTCCGGAAGTTTTGTCAATATTGTCAAAAAGTTTCTTGATACCTTACTGCCATGGTCCGGCCCGCTCAGACGGCGCGCAGCGAGCGCACGCGCGAAGCGCTGCGCCAGGCCGCCGTGGTGCGGTTCCTGGCCCAGGGCGTGGAGGACACGTCGGCCGAGCAGATCGCCGCGGACGCCGGGGTGTCGCTGCGGACGTTCTATCGCCACTTCAGCTCCAAGCACGACCTGCTGTTCGCGGACTACACCGGGCTGCACTGGTTTCGCGCGGCGCTGGAGGCCAGGCCGGTCGACGAGCCGGTCATCGACTCGGTGCAGGCGGCGGTCTTCGCCTTCCCCTATGACGTTGAGGCCGTAGCGAAAATCGCCGCGCTGCGGGGCGGTGATCTGGACCAGGGCCGCATCGTCCGCCACATCCGCGACGTCCAGGCCGACCTGGCCGACGCCATCGAGGAGCAGCTGCGCCGGCGCAGTGGCGCGGCCGATCGAACGCCGGATGTGCGGCTGCGGGTCACCGTGACCGCGCGGTGCATCGCGGCCGCGGTGTTCGGCGCCATGGAAACCTGGATGGTCGGCGACGACCGGTCGCTCGGCGAACTGGCCCGGATCACCCACGTGGCGCTCGAGTCGCTGCGGGGCGGGATCTCCGGCACGTGGATCACCGCAGTTTCGTCATAATTGACAAAACTTTGCGGTCGTGCGAGCCTCCCTTTCGGAGGGCAGGACATGACTGAATACGACGCGATAGTTATCGGTGCCGGGCACAACGGGCTCACCGCGGCAGTGCTGTTGGCCAAGGCCGGGCTGCGCACGGTGTGCCTGGATCCCAAGCTCTACGCGGGTGGCATGGCTTCCACCGTCGAGCTTTTCGACGGATACCAGTTCGAGATCGCCGGCTCGGTGCAGTTCCCGACGTCGCAGGTGGTGGTCGACGCGCTGGGCCTGGACACCCTGCCGACCATCGACCTGGACGTGATGTCGGTGGCCGTGCGCGGCGTCGGCGACGATCCGCTGATCCAGTACAGCGACCCCGTCAAGCTGTTCACCCATCTCAACGAGGTGCACGGCGCCGACGCCGTCAACGGGATGGCGGGGCTGATGGCGTGGAGCCAGGGCCCGACCCGCGCGCTGGGCCGGTTCGAAGCCGGCACATTACCCAAGAGCATCGACGAGATGTATGCCTGCGCCACAAACGAATTCGAGCGCTCGGCGATCGACGACATGCTGTTCGGCTCGGTCACCGACGTGTTGGACCGCTATCTGCCCGACCGGGAGAAGTTCGGTGCGATCCGCGGCTCGATGACCGTGCTGGCCGTCAATACGCTCTACCGGGGCCCGGCCACGCCGGGCAGCGCGGCCGCGCTCGCCTTCGGGCTCGGCGTACCCGACGGCGACACCATGCAGATGAAGAAGCTGCGCGGCGGCATCGGCGCGCTCACCTCGCACCTGTGCGACGTCCTGGAAAGTCATGGCGGTGAACTTCGGTTGCGCACCAAGGTGACCGAGATCCTCGTCGCCGACGGGCGGGTGACCGGCGTGCGCACCGAGGCGGGCGAGACGTTGCACGCCCCGATCGTCGTCTCGGGGATCGCGCCGGACGTCACGCTCAACGAGATGATCGAACAGGGCGCGCTGCCCGCCGATATCCGGGAACGCTATGCCCGCATCGACCACCGCGGCAGCTACCTGCAGATGCATTTCGCGCTCGAGGAGGCGCCCGTCTTCGCCGCGCCGTATGAGGCCCTCAACTCACCGGCCATGCAGGCCTCGATCGGCCTGTTCTGCACGCCGGAGGAAGTCCAGCAGCAATGGGAGGACGCGCGGCGCGGCATCGTCCCGGCCGACCCGACCGTCGTGCTGCAGATCCCGTCGCAGAACGACCCGGGCCTCGCACCCGACGGCAAGCACGCCGCGTCGGCGTTCGCGCTGTTCTTCCCGATCGAGGGCGACGTCGACTACGGGCAGGCCAAGGTCGAGATGGGCCAGCGGGTGATCGACAAGGTCACCCGGCTCGCCCCGAATTTCGAACGCAGCATCATCCGGCACACCACCTTCACGCCCAGGCACATGGGCGTCATGTTCGGCGCGCCCGGCGGGGATTACTGCCACGGTCTGTTGAACGCCAACCAGATCGGGCCCAACCGGCCCGGCCCGCGGGGCTTCCTCGGCCAGCCGATCCCGATCGAGGGCCTGTATCTGGGCAGCGCGGGCTGTCACGGGGGCCCCGGCATCACCTTCATCCCCGGTTACAACGCGGCGCGCCAGGCGCTCGCCGACCGCGGGGCCGCGGGGGCGTCCTAACCGCGCCGGCCGAGCAGGTCGTCCAGCAGGGCGGTGAATTCTTCGGGACGCGCCGGCGTGAACGCCGGGCTGGGCCGCGTGCCCGGCACGTCCAGCGTGATCAGCGTCGACTTGAGCGGGCGGCCGATGTCCAGCGGCAACCAGCGGCGGAAGTCCGAGCTGCCCCAGATCCGGAACCGCTGGGTGAAAAGGCCCAGCTGCTCGGCCTTGTACCCGCGGATCGCGTCGAGCGCGATCACCTTCGCCGTGCCGGAAGGAAAGTGGTAGCGGCGCAACGTGATCGCCGCACGATCCAGCTGGATCAGGCCGTCGTCGTAAGATGCGCTCACGCCCGCGAACTCCGCAGCTGGTGGCCCTTGGCGGTCAGGCAGCGTCCGTCGTCCAGTCGCCACTGCCAGCCATGCAGGTTGCAGGTCAACGTGTTTCCCTCGACGACCCCGAATTTCGACAGGTCGGCCTTGAGGTGCGGGCAGCGGCGCTGAATCTCCCAGCCGTCCAGCGTGACCGACGCCGAGTCGTCGTGCGTCTCGGCGAACCAGCCGTCGGCGTAAGCGATCCGTTCGTCGGTCAGGCACTTGAAGAACGTGTACAGGTACTCGTTGTAGCCGCCGACACGCCAAGCCCGAAACCGGGTCGACAAGAAGATGGTGTTGACCCAGTCCGGCTCGCGATCGCGCAGCACGGTGCGAACCAGCTCCGGCGCTATCTCGAAACCGTAGCGGACCTTTTCATCCGGAATGCGTTCCCGCACGGCACGTTTCGGGAAGTCCAGGACCACGATTTCCGGCCCCAGCACCAGTTCGACGGGATAACCGATTCCGTCGCAGATCTCGTCACTTTGCGACATGATCGGCTCGAACAGGGCGCGCAACGGTTCCAGCAGCGGCTCCCCGGTGGCCGGTGCCCAACTCGCCCGCTCGGCGGCGACGACGGGCGCCATCCGCTCGGCGTAGTCGGCGATGTAGTCGGCCTTGCCCGTGGTGAAGATGGCCTCGACCTGGTCGGTGGGCAGCGGGTGGGTCAGCGAATTGAGCTGCGAGCCGGTGAAATCGGCGGTCGACCCGGGAATCATCAGCAGGCCGCCGGCGTGGCCGTGTCTGCGCATCTGATCCAGGAACACCACCTGGTCGGGGAAGATGTTGGCCGGATCCGCATGGTCGTCGTTGAGGTGGCGCAGTTCCGGATCGAGGAAGCAGGGTGGCCCCGCGGACGGGACCACCCACGTCGCCCCGACCTGGGTGAGGTATTGGCGGGCGCGGTCCATCTGGCGTTGCCGCTTCTGAATGCCGAACGACTCCTTGGCGCGGGCCGGCATGTCGTAGACCATCGGGTACCAGATGGCCCCGGAGTACTGCAGCAGGTGCACATCGATGTGCCCGAATTCGGTGGCCAGCGCGTCCAGATCCACCGGCCGGGCGTCGTTCATGTTGAAAACCGTTGTCGCGCCGTCGGAAACCAACAGCGCCGAATCGCCGATCGGACCGTCGGCGGGCGCCCGCAGCGCGATGATCATGACGTCAAGCTCGCCCTTCGGGCCGGCGATCCGGTGCTTGACCGAATCGCTGGTCTCGAAGAATCGGTGAAACCCCAGCTTTTGCAATTCGTTTCGCAGGTCGGGTACCGGAAAGTCCGGCAGCAACACCACGGCGTCCTTATTGACGTGCTCGGCCAGATTCTTCGCGTCGAAATGGTCCCTGTGCAGGTGCGACACATACAGGTAGTCGCAGGCACCCAACGCGTCCCAGTCCAGCGTGCTGTTGTCCGGGAACGGGAACCAGGACGCGAAGTAGGCCGGATTGACCCAGGGGTCGCACAGGATGCTGCCCGCTTGGGTCTGGATCACAAATCCGGCGTGGCCGACGCTGGTGACCTGCACTGATACCTTCCTGGGGCCGGTAGAAGGCCTTCGAAAGGCTTCTGCGGCCTCGGCCGGGGATGACGGCTTTTCAGCCCCCGAGCTTAGCGCGAGCCGGCATCTTCGGCGTTCCACAACCGCCGGTAGTAGTCGATGCGCACTGGGTCGGGCTCGACACCGTATGCGGCGAAGAATTCCCCCTCCCATCCCCGACCGGGGTAGTTCCAGCCCAGCGACAGCGTTGCCACCGCGAGGTCGGCCCACCGATCGCCCACACCGAGGTCGCCGAGGTCAACATGTCCGCTGTAGCGGCCCTGGCCATCGATCAACGTGTTCGGCGCGCAGGCATCGCCGTGGCAGACCACCAGCCGGTCGACCGGCGGTGGCTCACCAAGCGGCGACCGGGCTGCCGGCGGTAATGCGGCCAGCCGCGCACTCACCGACCAGTCGAAGGGGCACGCCTGAGCCGGAAGCCGGTCATGCAATTCGCGCAGACCCGCACCGATTGCGCACACCGCGACGTCCGGTGCCGCCAGCCACCGTGGATGCACGGCCGGCAGGCCGGGCAGCCCGCGAGTGTGCAGCCACGAATGGTCCCCGGCCATCCCGTGGCCGAGCACTTCCGGCACCGTCCTCAGGTAGTGACGTGCCCACCGCAGACGCTGCGCCTCACCGGCCAGGTCGGTGGAGCCCGGCTCCGCCACCTTGATGAATTCAACCCCGCCGGTGGCGTGCCCAGCAGCCGCGTCAGCACCTACCCGAAAGGTCACTCCGCCGAGCTCATTGACCCAGACCGCCCGCACCGGCCGGCCGGCGGCGAACCGGTCGACGATCGCAGGCACAGGCGGTGGGGATGACGGGGCGGACAACGACGGCCTCCTTGCGGCGCTTTGGATTCTCGGCTCTGGGGACGGCGGGTGGCGGGGAGCATTAGGCTGAACTGCTGTGGAACCGGTTTACGGGACTGTCATTCAACTCGCCCGCCTGGTCTGGCGCGTCCAGGGCCTGAAGATCACGATCGCCGGCGTGGAGAACCTGCCGACCAGCGGCGGAGCGGTCATCGCGATCAACCACACCGGCTACCTGGACTTCACCTTCGCGGGGTTGCCGGCCTACAAGCAGGGTCTGGGCCGCAAGGTGCGGTTCATGGCCAAGCAGGAGGTGTTCGACCACAAGGTCACTGGGCCGATCATGCGCAGCCTGCGGCACATCTCGGTGAATCGCCAGGACGGCGCCGCCTCCTTCGAGGACGCCGTCCGCAACCTCAAGGACGGCGAGCTGGTCGGCGTCTATCCCGAGGCCACGATCAGCCGCAGCTTCGAGATCAAGGAATTCAAATCCGGCGCCGCGCGGATGGCGGTCGAGGCCGGGGTGCCGATCGTTCCGCACATCGTCTGGGGCGCCCAGCGGATCTGGACCAAGGACCACCCGAAAAAGCTCTGGCGGCCCAAGGTTCCGATCATCGTGCTGGTCGGCGAACCGATCGAGCCGACGCTGGCCGTCGAGGAGCTCAAGGGGCTGCTGCACTCGCGCATGCAGCATCTGCTGGAGCGCGCGCAGGAAATGTACGGGCCGCACCCCGCCGGCGAGTTCTGGGTGCCCCACCGGCTGGGCGGGGGCGCGCCATCGTTGGCGGAGGCGGCCCAGTTGGAGGCCGAGGAGGCGGCCGCCCGGGCGGCCCGGCGGGCCCGGTCCGCAGGGGCGCCGGAGTCGTGATCGATGGTGGAGCCGACCTTCCGCGCCTTGGAGCTGCTGGCTCATCTGGTGGTCAAGGCCACCGGCACCAAGATCACCTTCCGCGGTGAGGAGCAGATCCCCGAGCGGGGCGGCGCCGTGGTGGCGATCAACCACACCAGCTATGTCGACTTTCTGCCGGCCGCGCTGGCCGTCCACCGCCGGGGGCGTCGGCTGCGGTTCATGATCAAGGCCGAGATGCAGCAGGTCAAGCCGGTCAACTTCCTGATCAAGCACACCCGCACCATCCCGGTGGATCGCGGCGCCGGGGCGGGCGCCTACGCGGTGGCGGTGCAGCGGCTGCGCGAGGGTGAATTGGTGGGGGTGTATCCGGAGGCCACGATCAGCCGCAGCTTCGAGCTCAAGGAGTTCAAGACCGGCGCCGCGCGGATGGCCATCGAAGCCGACGTCCCAATCGTGCCGGTGATCGTCTGGGGGGCGCAGCGCATCTGGACCAAGGATCACCCGCGAAATGTGGGCCGCGCCAAAATACCCGTTACTGTGCAGGTAGGCGCGCCATTGACGGCGCGCGAAGACATTGCGCAGACCGACGCCGCCCTGCGCGACTCGATGACCACCTTGCTGCACCGCGCGCAAGAGCACTATCCGGGCGAGCCCGGAGCGTATTGGCTGCCGCGCCGGCTGGGCGGCGGCGCGCCGACCCCGGCCGAGGCCGCTCGCATCGAGGCAACCGAGGCGGCGGCCCGCGCGGCTAAATGGGCCGAGCGCCCGTCGCAGTAGGCGAAGGAGAGAACATGCCCGAGGGGTTCTACCGGCTGGCGGAATGGATCGTTCCGCCGATGGTCGCGATGCAGGGGACCAAATTCACCTATCACGGCCTGGAGAACATTCCCGCGCGCGGCGGCGCCCTGCTGGCCCAGAACCACACCAGCTATCTGGACTGGCTGCCGACGCTGATGGCCGTGCGCGAGCGTAACCGGCGCGCCTACTTCATGATCAAGGCGGAGATGGCCGACGTGAAGGCGGTCAACTACGTCATCAATCACGCCCGGCTGATCCCGGTGGACCGCAGGTCCGGGCACGACGCCTTCGAGGTGGCCGTGCAGCGCATGCGCGAGGGCGAGCTGATCGGGATGCATCCCGAGGCCACCATCAGTCGCAGCTTCGAACTGCGCGAGTTCAAGACGGGGGCGGCGCGCATGGCGCTGGACGCCCACGTGCCAATCGTTCCGGTCGTCGTGTGGGGCGCGCACCGGATCTGGCCCAAGGACCATCCCAAGAAGGTGTTCCGCAACAAGGTCCCGATCACGGTGGCGGCCGGGCAGCCGTTGCCGCCGCGCGGCACACCCGAGGAACTCAACCTGCTGTTGCGTTCGGCGATGAACGACCTGCTGTACCGGGTGCAGGAGGAATATCCGCACCCGAAGGACGAATTCTGGGTGCCGCGGCGGCTGGGCGGCAGCGCGCCCACCCAAGAGGATTCCCGGGCCCTGCGGTTGTCGGAGCTGCAGGAGCGAATGCGCAAGTACGGCACCGACGGCGTGACCCGGCCCGGGCAGAACCAGAGCGGGCTGCATTGAGCGGTCCGGCCAGCCGGCGAGGGGGACGGTCTCGATGACCCTGCCGGCGCTCATCGCCTGCGACGTCGACGGCACCCTGTTCGACGACGACGAGAAGATCTCCCCGCGCACCCGCGACGCCATCCGCGCCGCGGTGGGCGCCGGTGCGCAGTTCGTGGTGGCCACCGGCCGCCCGCCGCGCTGGATACGTCCGGTCGTCGACGCGCTGGGTTTCGCGCCGATCTCGGTGTGCGCCAACGGCGCCGTCATCTACGACGCCGCGACCGACCGGGTGGTGTCCACCCGCACGCTGAGCGTCGACACCCTGGCCGAGCTGGCGGAGCTGGCCACCCGCGTCATCCCGGGCGCCGGTTTGGCCGTGGAGCGGATCGGCGAAAGCGCGCACGACACGGCGACGCCGCAGTTCGTCAGCTCGCCGGGCTACGAGCATGCCTGGCTGAACCCGGACAACACCGAGGTGTCGATCCAGGATCTGCTCAGCGCCCCGGCGATCAAGCTGCTCATCCGCCGGTCCGGAGCCCGCAGCGCCGACATGGCGGCCGAATTGGCCAAGCACATCGGCATCGCGGGCGACATCACCTACTCCACCAACAACGGACTGGTCGAGATCGTGCCGCTGGGCACCAGCAAGGCCACCGGCATCGACGAGATCGCGCGGCCGTTGCAGATCGCCCCCGAGGAGGTGGTGGCGTTCGGCGATATGCCCAACGATCTGCCGATGCTGCGGTGGGCCGGACATGGCGTTGCGATGGGCAATGCCCATCCCGACGTGCAGGCCGCCGCCGACGAGGTGACCGCCCCCAACAACGACGACGGTGTGGGCCGCGTGCTGGAACGCTGGTGGCTTTAGGGTTGCGTCACGTGGGCGTCGGGTGCGACGGCAGCGAGAAGTGCTCGGCCGGAACCGTTGGGCCGCTCGGGGATTCGGTGGTCAGTGGAATGGTGATCCCGTCGACCACCTCGGAGACGTTTCCGGTCAGCCGCTCGTAGTTCAGCGTGCCATGCTGGAAATTCTGCGTAATCTGTAGCGGCTCTTGGATTTCCGCGCTGGTCGGCAATCCGAGCGGGCCGCGTTCATAGCTCTGCGAGCCCCAGGCGTCGTAGATGGCGCCGGTGACCGGCTGGGCGCCGGTGTCGGGCGACCAGTACATCGCGCCCCGGGCGAAGGTGACGAAGCGGGCGTCGCCCACCGCGCTGTCTTCCGGTGAGGTCGGCGAGCCCAGTACGCTGCTCATCCCGCCGATCGCCTGCCAGTGGTCATAGATCGCACCGCCCTGCAGCGCCTTGAGCAACTCTTCGGGCGGATCGTTGACATGCGATGCGATATCACGCATTTCGTCCATCAACGCGTAGGCCGCGTTGCCCGGGCAATCGGTGTTCCCGACGTCGCGGTGGGTGAAGATCGTCGGCAGCGTCGCGACGGCGCCGGCCGGGAAGGTGGTGTAGTGGCTGCCGGCCGATTCCAGTTGCACCGTGCCCTTCGGGTCAACGTTGTCCAGGCCCAGTCGCCAGCCCAGCAACCGGCCCATGGTCCGCAGCTGGATCGGGGTGGGGGGCACGTCGTCGAAGTTGCCGATCATCGCCACGCCCCAGGTGTTGCGGTTGAATCCGCCGGTGTGGAAGGCCTCGACAGCCTTGGTCATCCCGCCGGCGCTGCCCTCGAACACTTGGCCGTACTTGTCCACCAGCGCGTTGTACGCAATGTCGCACCAGCCCAGCGTCTTGCTGTGGTAGGTGTAAATCGCCTTGACGATGCCGGCCGATTCAAGCGGCGAATAGTCGTTGCTACCGGCGGTGTGGTGGACCACCGCCGCGCGAATCCCGTTGTCGTACTGCGGGGAACCGCATCGCAACGATTCGTCGGCGCCCCATTGCGCGCGGCTGATGATGGGCGGGGCCTGGCCGGGCATCAAGACTCCGGCCGGTGGTGTCCAATGCGTGTCGGCCGGCGCCTGCGGTGGGGAGATGAGGACGGCCGAGATGTTCTGCCCCAAGGGCTGTTCCCGGGATGCCGGCTTATAGCCCAGATCGGGTTTCTCCGTCGGCGGCGCCGGGGGCGGTTGGGTCACCGCGGCGTCCAGCGGCCGGGTGACCGCGATCTGAACCGTCGTGGTGGTGCCGACGAACACCGGATCGGTGCCGCGGGGCCCCTCGAGGGACCCCGCCGTTGTCGCCCCGTCGGGTGCCGCGGTTTCGTACTCGGTCTGATACCAGGGGCCCCACGAGCCGTCGCGGTGCTTGGCCCGCACGCGCGTCGACGTGCCGGCCAGGTCGCCGGTGAGGGCAACCAGCGAGAAGGGGGTGCCCTGACTGATTTCGCGGACCGTGACGCCGGCCCCCAACCCGACCAGCGGCTGTTCGGCCAGTTGGGTGCCGCGCGACGGGCCCGGGCTGGCGGCGCCGCGATCGCGTGTCGTGTCGGCCACCCACGAGACCAGGACGACGGTCGCCGCCATGGCGGTGAGCAGCATCGTCGGCGCACGACTGCGAGACACCAGCCGATGTTACGTGTGTTTCTAATGTTATCTATGGGACGACACGAGCTGAGCGGCGGCGAATGTCGACCAAAAATCGACGGCACCGCAGATATTTCTGCGGTGCCGTCTTGTGGAGGGTTTGGAAAGGACTAGACCGGGGGCAGCGCCGGTACCGCACCGGCGGCCGCCGGCAACGCGCCGGCCGCACCCGCGGCGGCAGGAAGAGCGCCTGCGGCCGCACCCGGTAGGGCACCCGCGGCACCCGGCAGGGCACCCGCGGCACCCGGGAGGGCACCCGCGGCACCCGGGAGGGCGCCCGCGGCACCCGGCAGAGCGCCCGCAGCGCCCGGCAGCGCACCCGCGCCACCGTGCATACCCTGCGTGATGGCCGGCATCACCAAGCCCTTGAGCAGGTCGATCGCCTGGCCGGCACCCAGCTGGTTGGCGGCTTGCATCACGTCGTTGACCAGACCGCCACTGGCACCGCCGGTGCCCGATCCGCCGCCCAGGCCGGTGCCGCCGCCGATCGGCGACGCGTTACCGAACGTCGACGGGTCGCCCAGGATCGGGTAGGTACCACCGGCGCCCGGGTCCAACCCGGCCCCGGAGTCGATCGGCACCTCGCTCGGCGACACCGCCGGCCCACCCAGGCCCGGCGAAACTCCGGCCGGGCTGGTCAGTCCGGGATTGGACAGCGCCGGGTTGAGCCCGGCACCCGGAGTCGCGACACCGCCGCCGGGGGTGGTGGGCAACGCGCCGGGAGCGGTGAGTCCGGGCGTCAATGGCGCCGCACCGGGGCTCGTCAACCCCGGGCTCGTCAAGCCGGGGCTGGCCAGACCGGGACTGGTCAAGCCGGGGCTGGCCAGACCGGGACTGGTCGCGCCCGGATTGGTCAGGCCCGTCGTCCCCAGTCCGGGGGTCCCGAGGCCCGGAGTGCCCAGGCCGGGGCTGGCGAGACCCGGCGTGGCGGTCGCGCCCCCGTTCAACGCAGGTATCGGGGGCATGTTGATCCCGAATTGCGACAGCCCCTGCGACAGGGCGCCCATCAGCTCACCGGGCAGGTCGCTCATCACCGCGGCCTGCTTGAACTCGTGGTGCTCGGGCGCCTTGTTGCCGGCGGTCGACTCGTAGACAAGGAAGTATGCGCAAGGACTCGCCACTGCCAGGGCGGCAACCGCGCTCATGGCTGTTGAGAGCTTGCGTCGGCGTCGGTTCGGCACGGAAGTCTCCTCTATCTGACTATGTGTTGTGTCGGCGCGTCCCGCCGGTCCTAGCTGGTGGGAATCACACAAAGTCGATGGTACGAGTGGTGATCCTGTTACTAGAGTGGTGATATTGAATCGTGAGGCAATTGCGACCCCGACTGTGATCGCGGATCCGCGGCGCCATTAACGGCGTCGTCGCAAGCCGAGCCCGCCGCATGGCCTCGCCAAATGGGTTAGGGCCACGCGGTCGGATACCCTAAGCAACCGATGACCGCTCGTTTCGATCTTTTCGTCGTCGGCTCTGGATTCTTCGGACTGACCATTGCCGAGCGCGTGGCTACCCAGCTCGGGAAGCGCGTACTTGTCGTGGACCGCCGCCCGCACATCGGCGGCAACGCCTACTCAGAAGCCGAGCCGACCACCGGCATCGAGGTGCACAAGTACGGCGCCCACCTGTTCCACACCTCCAACAAGAGGGTGTGGGACTACGTGCGGCAGTTCACCGAGTTCACCGACTACCGCCACCGCGTCTTCGCGATGCACAACGGGCAGGCCTACCAGTTCCCCATGGGGCTCGGCCTGGTGTCGCAGTTCTTCGGCAAGTACTTCACCCCCGACGAGGCGCGCCGGCTCATCGCCGAGCAGGCCGCCGAGATCGACACGGCCGACGCGCAGAACCTCGAGGAGAAGGCGATCTCGCTGATCGGCCGCCCGCTCTACGAGGCCTTCGTCAAGGGTTACACCGCCAAGCAGTGGCAGACCGACCCCAAGGAGCTGCCGGCCGCCAACATCACCCGGCTGCCGGTGCGCTATACCTTCGACAACCGCTACTTTTCCGACACCTACGAGGGGCTGCCCGTCGACGGTTACACGGCCTGGCTGCGCAACATGGCCGCCGACGACCGCATCGAGGTCAGGCTGGACACGGACTGGTTCGACGTGCGCGACCAACTGCGCGCGGACAGCCCCGACGCGCCGGTCGTCTACACCGGGCCGCTGGACCGCTACTTCGACTACGCCGAGGGCCGGCTGGGCTGGCGCACGCTGGATTTCGAGCTGGAAGTGCTGCCCATCGGGGACTTCCAGGGCACACCGGTGATGAACTACAACGACCCCGACGTGCCCTACACCCGCATCCACGAGTTCCGTCACTTCCACACCGAGCGCGACTATCCGACCGACAAGACCGTGATCATGCGGGAGTACTCGCGCTTCGCCGAGGACGACGACGAGCCCTACTATCCGATCAACACCGAGTCCGACCGCGCCCTGTTGGCCGCCTACCGGGCTAGGGCGAAGGCCGAGACCGCGTCGTCCAAAGTGCTGTTCGGCGGCCGGCTGGGCACCTACCAATACCTGGATATGCACATGGCCATCGCCAGCGCCTTGAACATGTACGACAACGTTCTCGCGCCGCACCTGCGTGACGGCGCATCCCTGACGGAAGCCCAGAACAAAGAGGAAGGCGCGCGCTAATGTCCGCCGTGAGCCTGCTGTCCCGGATCATCCTGCCGCGTCCCGGCGAGCCGCTCGACGTGCGCAAGCTCTACCTGGAGGAGTCGACGACGAACGCCCGGCGCGCGCACGCGACCAGCCGTACGTCGTTGGAGATCGGCAAAGAGTCCGAGGTGTCGTTCGCCACCTACTTCAACGCGTTCCCGGCCAGCTACTGGCGGCGCTGGTCGATCTGTCAGTCCGTGGTGCTGCGGGTCGAGCTGACCGGAACCGGGCGCGTCGACGTCTACCGCACCAAGGCCACCGGGGTGCGAATCTCGGTGCAGGGCCGCCAATTCGTCGGCACCGACGAGCAGCCGGCCGTCGTCGAGATCGAGGTGCCGCTGCGGCCGTTCGAGGACGGCGGCTGGATCTGGTTCGACATCACCACCGACACCGCGGTCAACCTCATCAGCGGCGGCTGGTACGCGACCGAGCCCGCGCCAGGCACGGCCAACATCGCCGTCGGCATCCCCACCTTCAACCGCCCCGCCGACTGCGTCAACGCGCTGGCCGACCTCACCGCGGATCCCTTGGTGGACAAGGTGATCGGTGCGGTCATCGTCCCCGACCAGGGCACCCGCAAGGTGCGCGACCACCCGGACTTCGCCGCAGCGGCCGCGGGCCTGGGCAGCCGGCTGTCTATTCACGACCAGCCCAACCTCGGCGGTTCCGGCGGCTACAGCCGGGTGATGTACGAGGCGCTGAAAAACACCGACTGCCAACAGATCCTGTTCATGGACGACGACATCCGCATCGAGCCGGACACGATCCTGCGGGTGCTGGCGCTCAACCGGTTCGCCAAGACGCCCACGCTGATCGGCGGGCAGATGCTCAACCTGCAGGAGCCGTCACACCTGCACATCATGGGCGAGGTCGTCAACCAGGCGAACTTCATGTGGACCGCCGCGCCGCACGCCGAGTATGACCACGACTTCGCCAAGTTCCCGTTGAACGACAAGAACGATCGCAGCGCGCTGCTGCACCGGCGCATCGACGTCGACTTCAACGGCTGGTGGACGTGCATGATTCCGCGGCAGGTCGCCGAGGAGCTGGGCCAGCCGCTGCCGCTGTTCATCAAGTGGGACGACGCCGAATACGGTCTGCGCGCCGGCGAGCACGGCTACCCGACGGTCACGCTGCCCGGCGCCGCGATCTGGCACATGGCCTGGAGCGACAAGGACGACGCCATCGACTGGCAGGCCTACTTCCACCTGCGCAACCGGCTGGTGGTGGCGGCGCTGCACTGGGAGGGTGACATCACCGGCCTGGTCCGCAGCCACCTCAAGGCGACCTTGAAACACCTTGCCTGCCTTGAGTATTCGACGGTCGCCATTCAGAACAGGGCCATCGACGACTTCCTCGCCGGCCCGGAGCACATCTTCTCGATCCTGGAATCGGGTCTGCCGGAAGTGCATCGGCTGCGCAAGGAATACCCGGACGCCGTCGTGCTGCCGGCGGCCAGCGAATTGCCGGCGCCGTCGCACAAGACCAAGGCGATGAAGCCGCCGGTGAACCCGGTCTCGATCAGCTACCGGCTGGCCCGCGGCATCCTGCACAACATGACCAAGGCCGACACCGAATCCCACATCCGGCCCGAGTTCAACGTGCCCACCCAGGATGCGCGCTGGTTCCGGCTGTGCACGGTCGACGGCGTGACGGTCACCACGGCGGACGGCTGTGGCGTGGTCTACCGGCAGCGGGACCGGCGAAAGATGTTCTCGCTCTTGTTCGCATCGCTGCGCCGTCAGCGTCAGTTGCTCAGCCGCTTCGACGAGATGCGCCGGGTGTACCGCGACGCCCTGCCGGTGTTGTCCAGCAAGCAGAAGTGGGAGACGGCGTTGCTGCCAGCTGCAGAACATGCATGAGGCCGCCGCTACACAGGCGCCCCGCGGCGAGGTGCCCGCGCTGGTCGCCGTCCAGGCGGCGCTGAGCGATCGTCCCGGGGCGCTCCCCACCGCCCGAGCGCTGTCCCACTTCGGCGAGCACAGTCTCGGCTGGGTGGTCGTCGCCGCGCTCGGCGCGCTGCTGTCACCGAAGCGGCGCCGCGACTGGCTGGTGGCCGGGGCCGGCGCGTTCGCCGCGCACGCCGCCGCCGTCGTCGTCAAGCGGATCGTGCGCCGCAAGCGGCCGCATGATCCCGCCATCGCGGTGAACGTCGGCACGCCCAGCCAGCTGAGTTTCCCGTCCGCACATGCCACTTCGACCACCGCCGCGGCCATCCTGATGGGCCGGACCACCGGCCTGCCGCTGCCCGCGGTCCTGGTGCCCCCGATGGCCTTGTCGCGGATGCTGCTGGGCGTGCACTACCCCAGCGACGTCGCCTTCGGCATCGCCCTGGGCGCCGTCGTTGCGGCGCTCGCGCGCCGTGCACGAGAGGTGTGGCTGGATGAGTGAGGACGTCGTGACCCGGCCGCCGGGCAACCTGATCACCGGGGTGATCAAGGCGATCCGGCCCCGCCAGTGGGTGAAGAACGTCTTGGTGCTGGCCGCACCGGTGGCCGGGCTGGGCAGCGGCATACGGTACGACTACGGGCAGATGCTCACCCAGGTGGGGCTGGCGTTCGTGGTGTTCAGCCTGGGGGCGTCGTCGGTGTATCTGGTCAACGACGTCCGCGACGTCGAGGCCGATCGCGAGCACCCCACCAAGAGATTCCGCCCGATCGCGGCGGGCGTGGTGCCCGAGTGGCTGGCCTACCTCCTGGCGGTGCTGCTGGGTGCGGCCTCGCTGGGCATCGCATGGCTGGTGACGCCGAACCTGGCGCTGGTGATGGCCATCTACCTCGCCATGCAGCTGGCGTACTGCTTCGGCCTCAAACACCAAGCGGTGCTTGACATTTGCATCGTGTCGTCGGCATACCTGCTGCGCGCCATCGCCGGCGGCGTGGCGACGGAAATCCCACTGTCCCAATGGTTCCTGCTGTCGGCCGCGTTCGCGTCGCTGTTCATGGTGGCCGGCAAGCGCTACGCCGAGCTGCAGGTCGCCGAGCGCACCGGCGCCAAGATCCGCAAGTCGCTGGAGAGCTACACCAGCACCTATCTGCGATTCGTCTGGACGATGTCGGCGACCGCGGTGGTGATCTGCTACGGCCTGTGGGCGTTCGAGCGCGACCACCACTCGGGGTCCTGGTACGCGGTGTCGCTGGTCCCGTTCACCATCGCGATCCTGCGCTACGCGGTCGACGTCGACGGCGGCCTGGCCGGTGAACCCGAAGACATCGCGCTGCGGGACCGGGTGCTGCAGCTGCTGTTCCTGGCGTGGATCGCGACAGTCGGAGCCGCCGTTGCCTTCGGTTAGCCCCGAACTGCAGGCTCTCAAAGCGCGCATGATGCGCAGCCGGCCGGTGCTCAGGCGGCCCGGCTGGCCCGTGTTTCCGTACACCACCATGGTGCGGGTCAGCCTGTGGATCAGCGTGGCGGTGGTCGCCGTGCTGTTCGGCTGGGGGAGCTGGCAGCGGCGGTGGATCGCCGATGACGGCCTCATCGTGTTGCGCACCGTGCGCAACCTGCTGGCCGGCAACGGCCCGGTGTTCAACCAGGGTGAGCGGGTAGAGGCCAACACCTCCACCGCCTGGACCTACCTGATGTACGTGGGGAGCTGGGTCGGCGGCCCGTTGCGCATGGAGTATGTGGCGCTCGCGCTGGCGCTGGTGCTTTCGGTGGCGGGCATAGCGCTGCTGATGCTGGGCGCCGCGCGGTTGTATGCGCCGAGCCTGCGCGGCCGCAAGGCGATCATGTTGCCCGCCGGTGCGCTCGTCTACATCGCGCTGCCGCCCGCGCGGGACTTCGCCACCTCCGGGCTGGAGAGCGGCCTGGCCCTGGCCTATCTCGGGTTGCTCTGGTGGATGATGGTCTGCTGGGCCCAGCCGGTGCGCAACCGCGCGGATAACAAGGTGTTCGCCGGCGCGCTGGCCTTCGTCGCCGGGTTCAGCGTGCTGGTGCGCCCGGAGCTGGCCCTCATGGGCGGCCTGGCGCTGATCATGATGCTGATCGCGGCTCGGACCTGGCGCCGCCGCGCATTGGTCGTGGTGGCCGGGGGCTTCGTCCCGGTCGCCTACGAAATCTTCCGGATGGGCTATTACGGCCTGCTGGTGCCCGGCACCGCGCTGGCCAAGGACGCGGCCGGGGACAAGTGGTCGCAGGGCATGATCTACCTGTTCAACTTCGACGCGCCCTACGCGGTGTGGATCCCCCTGGTCCTGCTGGTGCCGCTGGGGGCGCTGCTGTTCGCCGCGCGACGCCGGCCGTCGTTTCTGCGCCCCGCGCTGGCGCCCGACTACGGCCGCCTGGCCCGCGCCGTGCACAGCCCGCCGGCGGTGGTGGCGTGGGTGCTGGTCAGCGGTCTGCTGCAGGCCCTGTACTGGATCCGGCAAGGCGGCGACTTCATGCACGCGCGGGTGCTGCTGGCGCCGCTGTTCTGCCTGCTGGCTCCCGTCGCCGTCGTCCCGATCGCCATCCCCGACGGCCAGGACTATTCGCGGGAGACCGGTAACTGGGTCGCCGGCGCCGCGGGCGCGCTCTGGCTGGGACTGGCCGGATGGGCGCTGTGGGCGGCGAATTCGCCGGGCATGGGCGACGACGCCACCCACGTCACCTATTCCGGGATCGTCGACGAGCGCCGCTTCTATGCCCAGGCCACCGGTCACGCGCATCCGCTGACCGCCGCGGACTACCTGGGTTACCCACGGATGGCGGCCATCCTGACCGCCCTCAACAACACTCCCGACGGCGCGTTACTGCTGCCGTCGGGCAACTACATCCAATGGGACCTGGTGCCGCAGGCTCAGCCTGCGGCGGGTGATAAGTCACCGCAAAAACCGCAGCACGCCGTGTTTTTCACCAACCTCGGCATGGTGGGCATGAACGTCGGGCTCGACGTCCGGGTCATCGACCAGATCGGTTTGGCGAATCCGCTTGCGCAGCACACGGAACGGCTCAAGCACGGCCGCATCGGGCACGACAAGAACCTGTTTCCCGACTGGGTGATCGCCGACGGTCCCTGGGTGAAGGTGCCGCCGGGGATTCCGGGCTACCTGGATGCGCAGTGGGTCGCAGAGGCCGTCGCGGCGCTGCAGTGCCCCGACACGAAGGCGGTGCTCAGCTCGGTGCGCGCCCCGATGACCCCGCACCGATTCCTGTCCAATCTGGTGAATTCCTTCCGTTTCACCGGATATCGGATCGATCGGGTGCCGCGCTACGAACTGGCGCGATGCGGGCTGCCGATACCCCCGGAGGCACCGCCTCCACCGCGCGAGTAAGCGTCGCGCAGAAGAAATTTCGGTACATCCCGAACAAATCACATCCCGCCCGCCGCGAAAAAATGCTAGCAACATCACAATTGGCCTCTCACCAGCCCGCAATGACGATCAAGCACATGTTGAAAGCGCGCCTCTTAGACACATGTTTTAATTGAAAACCGCTGGGTACGAGGGTTGCTCGGCGGTCGGCGCCGCCGCCTCGATGCGACCGAACGCCATAAGGTGTGGTTGACTACACGAGCACTGCCGCGCCTGTGCGCTGGCAGGTTCGATCCAATCAAGCAAGAAGCGCCCGATCGGTGCAATGCGCCGAGAGGCCGCAAGAAGGATGAGGAAGCAAGGATGACGCTTGTCGACAGATTGCGCGGCGCCGTGGCGGGTATGCCGCGCCGGCTCGTCGTGGCGGCCGCTGGTGCGGCGCTGCTCTCGGGCCTGATTGGCGCCGTCGGAGGCTCGGCGACCGCCGGGGCCTTCTCGCGCCCGGGTCTGCCGGTGGAGTACCTGCAGGTTCCGTCCGCCGGGATGGGCCGCGACATCAAGATCCAGTTCCAAAGCGGTGGCCCGAACTCCCCGGCGTTGTACCTGCTCGACGGTATGCGTGCGCAGGACGACTTCAACGGCTGGGACATCAACACCCCGGCGTTCGAGTGGTACAACCAGTCGGGCATCTCGACGGTCATGCCCGTCGGTGGCCAGTCCAGCTTCTACTCCGACTGGTACAAGCCCGCCTGCGGTAAGGCCGGCTGCGTCACCTACAAGTGGGAGACCTTCCTGACCACCGAGCTGCCGGCGTACCTGGAGAGCCAGAAGCAGGTCAAGTCCACCGGCAGCGCCGTGGTCGGCCTGTCGATGGCCGGTTCGTCCGCGCTGATCCTGGCCGCCTACCACCCGCAGCAGTTCATTTACGCCGGCTCGCTGTCGGCGCTGCTGGACCCGTCGCAGGGCATGGGCCCGTCGTTGATCGGCCTCGCCATGGGTGACGCCGGTGGCTACAAGGCCGCCGACATGTGGGGTCCGAAGGAAGACCCGGCCTGGGCGCGCAACGACCCGTCGCTGCAGGTCGGCAAGCTGGTCGCCAACAACACCCGGATCTGGGTGTACTGCGGTAACGGCAAGCCGTCCGACCTCGGTGGCGACAACCTGCCCGCCAAGTTCCTCGAGGGCTTCGTGCGGACGTCCAACCTGAAGTTCCAGGACGCCTACAACGGGGCCGGTGGCCACAACGCGGTGTGGAACTTCGACGCCAACGGCACCCACGACTGGCCCTACTGGGGCGCGCAGCTGCAGGCGATGAAGCCTGACCTGCAGTCGGTGCTGGGCGCCACCCCGGGTGCGGGTCCGGCCACAGCCGCCGCGACCAACGCCGGAAACGGCCAGGGCACCTAACCAACGCCAAGCAAGACGACCAGCGGCGGGAACCCTTCGGGGTTTCCGCCGCTGGCCGTTGGCGCCTGTGACGTGTTTCACTACCCCGCGGGCGGGGGAACTAAGCCGCTGGCTAATGTGCTTTCAGCGACTAGACGATGGAGGGTGGACATGACGGTCGGGCGGGGTATGTCAGCGCTGCTGCGGTTGTTCTGCGTAGCCGTACTCGCGGTCGGGTTGGCCTTCGCGCTGCAGCCCGCCGCAACCGTCGGCAAAGCCCGCGCGGCGGGCTACGAAAGCCTGATGGTTCCCTCGGCGGCGATGGGCCGCGACATCCCGGTGGCCTTCCTCGCCGGCGGACCGCATGCCGTCTACCTGCTGGACGCCTTCAATGCGGCCCCGGACGTGAGCAACTGGGTCACCGCCGGTAATGCGATGAACACCCTCGGCGGCAAGGGCATCTCGGTGGTAGCCCCGGCCGGCGGCGCCTGGAGCATGTACACCAACTGGGAGCAGGACGGCAGCAAGCAGTGGGACACCTTCCTGTCCAGCGAGCTGCCCGATTGGCTGGCCGCCAATAAGGGCCTCGCCCCCGGCGGCCACGCCGCCGTCGGCGCCTCGCAGGGCGGGTACGGCGCGATGGCGCTGGCCGCTTTCCACCCCGACCGCTTCGGCTTCGCCGGATCGCTGTCCGGGTTCCTCTACCCGTCGAGCACCAACTACAACGGCGCCATCCTGGCCGGCCTGCAGCAGTTCGGCGGCATCGACGGCAACGGCATGTGGGGCGCCCCGCAGCTGGGCCGCTGGAAGTGGCACGACCCCTACGTGCACGCCTCGTTGCTGGCGCAGAACAACACCCGGGTGTGGGTGTGGAGCCCGACCAACATGGGCGGCGACGACGCCGCCATGATCGGCCAGGCGGGCGCGGCGATGGGCAGTTCCCGGGAGTTCTATCAGCAGTACCGCAGCAACGGCGGACACAACGGCCACTTCGACTTCCCCGGCGGCGGCGGCAACGACTGGGGCTCGTGGTCGGGGCAGCTCGGCGCGATGTCGGGCGACATCGTCGGCGCCATTCGGTAGCGGCGATCGCGAGCGCGGCGACGCCGGGCGCTGCGGGTCGGCGCCATTCGGTAGCGCCGATCGCGAGCGCGGCGACGCCGGGCGCTGCGGGTCGGCGCCATTGATGTAGCGCGTCGCTGGCCAAAAGCGCATTCGGCAAAGCCGGTACCGTGTAGGGGGTGCAGCAGGGGTCGGGAGGACCGCGTAGCTGCGATCCACCGACTCTGCTGGCAGGAGAACATGGCTAAAAGCGCGCGGCGTAAGCGTCAACGCACCCTCGCTTGGATCGCCGCCCTGTCCGTGGCCGCCGTCGTCCTGTTGGGCATCCTGGCCGCTGTCACCCTGCTGCGCGGCCACAACTCCGAGCCCAGCGCGGTGCCGACCGGGGTGCTGCCTCCGTCGTCGACCACCACGCACCCGCACAAGCCGCGGCCCGCCTCGCAGGACGCGTCGTGCCCCGATGTGCTGCTGGTCAACGTGCCCGGCACGTGGGAGTCGGCGGTCGCGGACGACCCCGGCAATCCGACGCAATTCCCCAACGCGTTGCTGCACAAGGCGACCGCCAGCCTCACCCAGCAATTCCCGTCGTCGCGGCTGCAGGCCTACACCACCCCGTACACCGCGCAGTTCCACAACCCGCTGAGCGGCGACACCCAGATGTCCTACAACGCCAGCCGCGCCGAGGGCACCCGCGCGACCGTTCAGGCGATGACCGACATGAACACCAAGTGCCCGCTGACCAGTTACGTGCTGATGGGCTTTTCGCAGGGCGCGGTGATCGCGGGTGACATCGCCAGCGATATCGGCAACGGCCGCGGACCCGTCGACGACGACCTGGTGCTGGGTGTGACATTGATCGCTGACGGTCGCCGCCAGATCGGCGTCGGCAACGACATCGGCCCCAACCCGCCGGGACAGGGCGCCGAGGTCACCCTGCACGAGGTGCCCATCCTGTCCGGGATGGGCCTGACCATGACCGGCGCGCGCCCGGGTGGTTTCGGCGACCTCAACGACAAGACCAACGAGATCTGCGCGCCCGGCGACCTGATCTGCGCAGCTCCGGAGGAAGCTTTCAGCATCGCCAACCTGCCGGCCACGCTGAACACCTTGGCCGGCGGGGCCGGTCAGCCGGTGCACGCCCTGTACGCCACGACGCAGTGCTGGAGCATCGACGGGGCGCCGGCAACCGACTGGACGCTGAACTGGGCTCACGGCCTGATCGCAAATGCGCCACAACCAAAACACGGATGATCAACGGCGGTGGGACACAAGCCTCAGGTGGCGGTTGACGGTAGCGAACAGCGGTACCTTGTGATTTGGTCTGCCGTAGGCAGGCCCGTAACATTAAGAGGAATTTAAGAGCTATCGGACCTTCGTCGCGCACCCAGTCGGGGTCGATGGTGGCTGGGCTGGCACATGGCCGGCGTTGCCCATCGGGTGCCGTGCGAGGTCCGGCGCGCGTGCGTAGACATGTAACCGTCGGCTCAGCCGGCTGAAGAACGAAGCCGTCGGCGGAGCCGACCAAGGAACACAGCGTCGGCCGAGCCGACCGAAAACAGGTGCGACAGGAGAGCGGAATGCCCTACCACAACCCGTTCATCGTGAATGGAAAGATCAAGTTCCCGGACAACACCAACTTGGTCAAGCACGTTGAGAAATGGGCGAGGGTGCGTGGCGACAAGCTCGCCTACCGGTTCGTCGACTTCTCCACCGAACGCGACGGTGAATACCGCGACATCGTGTGGCGCGACTTCAGCGCCCGCAACCGGGCCGTGGGCGCCCGCCTGCAGCAGGTCACCCAGCCGGGCGACCGCATCGCCGTGCTCTGCCCGCAGAACCTCGACTACCTGATCGCGTTCTTCGGCGCCCTGTACGCCGGCCGGATCGCGGTCCCGTTGTTCGACCCCGCCGAGCCGGGTCACGTCGGGCGCCTGCACGCCGTCCTCGACGACTGCACCCCCTCGACGATCCTGACCACCACCGACGCCGCCGAGGGCGTCCGCAAGTTCATCCGCGCCCGGTCGGCCAAGGAACGGCCCCGCGTCATCGCCGTCGACGCCGTCCCCAACGAGGTCGCCGCGACGTGGGAGCCGCCGGAGGCCGACGAGGAGACCATCGCCTACCTGCAGTACACCTCCGGCTCCACCCGGACCCCGACCGGCGTGCAGATCACCCACCTCAACCTGCCCACCAACGTGTTGCAGGTACTCAACGGGCTGGAAGGCAAGGAGGGCGACCGCGGTCTGTCCTGGCTGCCGTTCTTCCACGACATGGGGCTGATCACCGCGCTGCTCTCGCCGGTGCTGGGCCACAACTTCACCTTCATGACGCCGGCCGCCTTCGTGCGCCGGCCGGGCCGGTGGATCCGGGAGATGGCCCGCAAGCCCGAGGACGATCCCGACAGCGAGGTCTTCACCGTCGCGCCGAACTTCGCGTTCGAGCACGCGGCGGTGCGCGGGGTGCCCAAGGAGGGCGAGCCGCCGCTGGACCTGAGCAACGTCAAGGCCATCCTCAACGGCAGCGAGCCGGTGTCCCCGGCGTCGATGCGCAAGTTCTACGAGGCCTTCGCGCCGTACGGCCTGCGGGAGACCGCGATCAAGCCGTCCTACGGCCTCGCCGAGGCGACGCTGTTCGTCTCCACCACGCCGATGGACCAGGCGCCCACGGTCATCCACGTCGACCGTGACGAGCTGAACAAGCAGCGCTTCGTCGAGGTGCCCGCCGATTCGCCGAAGGCCGTTCCGCAGGTTTCCGCCGGCATCATCGGCGTTGACGAATGGGCCGTCATCGTCGACCCGGAGACCGCGAGCGAGCTGCCGGACGGCCAGATCGGCGAGATCTGGCTGCACGGAAAGAACCTGGGCACCGGCTACTGGGGCAAGGAAGACGAGACCAACGACGTCTTCCGCAACATCCTCAAGTCGCGGATCAGCCAGTCGCACGCCGAGGGCGCCCCGGACGACGGCACCTGGGTCAAGACCGGCGACTACGGCACCTACCACAAGGGCCACCTCTACATCGCCGGCCGCATCAAGGACCTGGTCATCATCGACGGCCGCAACCACTACCCGCAGGACCTCGAGTACTCGGCGCAAGAGGCCAATAAGGCGCTGCGCACCGGCTACGTGGCCGCCTTCTCGGTGCCGGCCAACCAGCTGCCGAAGGAAGTCTTCGACAACCCGCACACCGGCATCAAGTACGACCCCGACGACGTCTCCGAGCAGCTGGTGATCGTCGCCGAGCGCGCGGCCGGCTCGCACAAGCTGGACTACCAGCCCATCGCCGACGACATCCGGGCGGCCATCGCCGTGCGCCACGGCGTGACGGTCCGCGACCTGCTGCTGGTGCAATCGGGCACGATCCCGCGCACCTCCAGCGGCAAGATCGGGCACCGCGCCTGCCGCGCGGCCTACCTCGACGGCAGTCTGCGAAGCGGCGTCGGTTCCCCGACGGCCTTCGCCAAGTCCACTGACTGAATCTCTGAGGACCATGGCTGACACTGAGCACCCCGAAAACGACACTCCGGGCGGGGAGGTGCCCGCCGCGCCCCCCGCTAAGGGGACCGACATGACCGTGCCCGAGATGCGCGAATGGCTGCGCAACTGGGTGGGCCGGGCCGTCGGGAAGCCTGCCGACGAGATCGACGAGTCGGTGCCGATGGTCGAACTCGGCCTGGCGTCGCGCGACGCCGTGGCCATGGCCGCCGACATCGAGGACCTGACCGGGGTCACCCTGTCGGTCGCGGTCGCCTTCCAGCACCCGACCATCGAATCGCTGGCCACCCGCATCATCGAGGGCGAGCCCGAGGTGGCCGACGACGAGCTCGACGGCGCCGACTGGACGCGCACCGGTCCCGCCGAGCGCGTCGACATCGCGATCGTGGGCCTGTCGACCCGGTTGCCCGGCGACATGAACTCCCCGGACGAGACGTGGGCGGCGCTGATGGAGGGCCGCGACGCGATCACCGACCTGCCCGAGGGCCGCTGGTCGGAATTCCTCGAGGAGCCGCGCATCGCCGAGCGGGTCAGCACCGCGCGCACCCGGGGCGGGTACCTGAAGGACATCAAGGGCTTCGACTCGGAGTTCTTCGCCGTCGCCAAGACCGAGGCCGACAACATCGACCCGCAGCAGCGGATGGCGCTGGAGCTCACGTGGGAGGCGCTCGAGCACGCCCGCATCCCGGCGTCGAGCCTGCGCGGCGAGGCGGTCGGCGTGTACGTCGGCTTCTCCAACAACGACTACCAATTCCTGGCGGTGTCGGACCCGACGGTCGCGCACCCCTACGCGATCACCGGAACGGCCAGCTCGATCATCGCCAACCGGGTGTCCTACTTCTACGACTTCCGCGGTCCCTCGGTGGCGCTGGACACCGCCTGCTCGAGCTCGCTGGTGGCGACGCACCAGGCGGTGCAGGCGCTGCGCAACGGCGAATGCGACGTGGCCGTCGCGGGCGGTGTCAACGCGCTGCTCACCCCGCTGGTGACGCTCGGTTTCGACGAGATCGGCGCGGTGCTTTCTCCCGACGGCCGGATCAAGTCGTTCTCCTCGGACGCCGACGGCTACACCCGCTCCGAGGGCGGCGGCATGTTCGTGCTCAAGCGGGTCGACGACGCCCGCCGCGACGGTGACCAGATCCTGGCCGTCATCGCCGGTAGCGCGGTCAACCACGACGGCCGGTCCAACGGGCTGATCGCCCCCAACCAGGACGCCCAGGCCGAGGTGCTGCGCCGGGCGTACAAGGACGCCGGAATCGACCCGCGCACCGTCGACTACATCGAGGCGCATGGCACCGGCACCGTCCTGGGCGACCCGATCGAGGCCGAGGCGCTGGGCCGCGTCGTCGGGCGCGGCCGCCCGGCCGACCGCCCGGCGTTGCTGGGCGCGGTGAAAACCAATGTGGGACACCTGGAGTCGGCGGCCGGTGCGGCCAGCCTGGCCAAGGTGGTGCTGGCGCTGCAGCACGACAAGCTGCCGCCGTCGATCAACTTCGCCGGCCCGAGCCCCTACATCGACTTCGACGGCATGCGCTTGAAAGTCGTTGACAGCGCGAGCGATTGGCCGCGATACGGCGGTTACGCGCTGGCCGGGGTGTCCAGCTTCGGCTTCGGTGGGGCCAACGCGCACCTGGTGGTGCGCGAGGTGTTGCCCCGCGACGTGATCGAACGCGAGCCCGAGCCGCATGCCGAGGTAATCGCTCCGGCGGCCGCCGGCGAAGACCCCGCCGAGGCGCCCACGCTGGAAAGCCACTCGCTGCGGTTCGACGACTTCGGCAACATCATCCCCGACGCCTCGGAGGCGGTGGAGGAAGAATACGAGCTGCCCGGCCTCACCGACGAGGCGCTGCGCCTCAAAGCGATCGCGGCCGAAGAGCTTGCCGCGCAAGAGGAATCGGAACCGACCAAGCCGCTGATCCCGCTCGCGGTGTCGGGATTTTTGACCTCGCGCAAGAAGGCCGCCGCCGCCGAGCTCGCGGACTGGATGGAAAGTCCGGAAGGCCAGGCGTCGTCGCTGGAATCGATCGGCCGGTCACTGTCGCGGCGCAACCACGGCCGCTCGCGCGCGGTGGTGCTGGCCCACGACCACGAAGAGGCCATCAAGGGCCTGCGGGCGGTCGCCGAGGGCAAGCAGAAGCCCAACGTGTTCAGCACCGACGGGCCGGTCACCAGCGGCCCGGTCTGGGCGATGGCCGGTTTCGGTGCGCAGCACCGCAAGATGGGCAAGAACCTGTATCTGCGCAACGAGGTTTTCGCCGAATGGATCGAGAAGGTCGATGCGCTGATCCAGGACGAGCGGGGTTACTCGGTGCTCGAGCTGATCCTCGACGACTCCCACGAGTACGGCATCGAGACCTCCAACGTCGTCATCTTCGCGATCCAGATCGCGCTGGGCGAGCTGCTCAAGCACCACGGCGCCAAACCCGCTGCGGTGATTGGCCAGTCGCTCGGTGAGCCCGCGTCGGCCTACTTCGCCGGCGGCCTGTCGCTGCCCGACGCGGCCCGCGTGATCGCGTCACGCTCGCACCTGATGGGCGAGGGCGAGGCCATGCTGTTCGGCGAATACATCCGCCTGATGGCGCTCGTCGAGTACTCCGCCGACGAGCTCAAAACCGTGTTCGGTGACTTCCCCGGCCTGGAGGTGTGCGTCTACGCCGCGCCCAGTCAGACCGTGATCGGCGGTCCGCCCGAGCAGATCGACGCCATCGTCGCCCGCGCCGAGGCCGAGGGCCGCTTCGCCCGCAAGCTGCAGACCAAGGGCGCCGGGCACACCTCGCAGATGGACCCGCTGCTCGGGGAGTTCTCCGCGGAGCTGCAGGGGATCGCGCCGATGAGCCCGACCGTCGGCATCTTCTCGACGGTGCACGAGGGCAGCTACATCAAACCCGGCGGCGAGCCGATCCACGACGTCGCCTACTGGGTCAAGGGAATGCGGCACTCGGTCTACTTCACCCACGGCGTGCGCAACGCCGTCGACAGCGGCCACACCACCTTCCTGGAGCTCGCGCCCAACCCGGTGGCGCTGATGCAGATCGGCCTGACCACCGCCGCCGCGGGATTGCATGATGCCCAACTGATTCCGACGCTGGCCAAAAAGCAGGACGACGTCGAGTCGATGATCTCGGCCATGGCCCAGCTCTACGTCCACGGTCATGATCTGGACATCCGCACGCTCTTCACCCGTGCCCAAGGGCCAGAGGACTACGCGAACATCCCGCTGACCAAGTTCAAGCGCAAAGAGCACTGGCTGGACGTGCACTTCTCCGGCGACGGCTCGGTGATCATGCCGGGCACCCACGTCGCGCTGCCGGACGGGCGCCACGTCTGGGAGTACGCGCCGCGCAACGGCGAGACGGACCTGGCAGCGTTGGTGAAATCCGCTGCGAAACAAGTCCTTTCGGACGCGCAGCTGGTGGCGTCCGAGCAGCGCGCGGTGCCCGGTGCGGGCGCGCGGCTGGTGACGACCATGACCCGGCACCCGGGCGGCGCCTCGGGTGCCTCGACCGCGGCGGTCGTGGTCGGCGCGGCGATGGCCGCACCTGCGCCCACCGCGGTGGGCAACGCCGCCACGCTCTGACCGGCCCGCGATACCAGCGCGTCGTAGACCAGGGTGAAGGACTCGTCGATGCGGGCGTGCACCTGGACCGAGGCGCCGCCCGGGTGCCGGGTCATGGTCGTCACCAGCCGCGCGCCCGCACCGGGCACCGCGCGCTGCTCGGAC
>NZ_LZKY01000267.1:0-828 GCF_001673055.1 Mycobacterium sp. 1245801.1 | reverse complement strand
CACGGCGGCCACGCCCTCGGCGACCAGCCTCGCCGCCGCGATCCGGGTGCGGCCCAACGGATCCGGCCCGGCGGTGGTCAGTCCACCGACGCGGAAGAAACTGCGTCGCAACAGAACTCGGCACGGGACGGCAAGCCGGCCCCGCCGAAGACCAGACCCAGTGCGCCGCCGTCGAAAACCTTTCCCACCCGCGCGCTGCGGGTTCCCGGTGTCGGCGAGGGCGCGCCCGGGCGGCGGTCCCGGGCCCGCAACGCCAGCGGCAGCGTCATCGCCGCCACCGACGCCGATGACGCGAGCTGCGGCGGCCACGGACTGCACCTGTTCGCCACCCTCCTGTCCGCCGCCGAGCGCGCCGGTGCCGGGCCGTTGCGGCCCCAGCCCGACGATCTGCGCCGCGCCGTGCGCGAGGGCCGCGAAGGCAATCTGGTGATCTTCGTCGTGGACGCGTCGGGTTCGATGGCCGCCCGCGATCGCATGGCCGCGGTCGGCGGCGCCACGCTGTCGCTGCTGCGCGACGCGTATCAGCGGCGCGACAAGGTCGCCGTGATCACGTTCCGCCACCAGGAGGCGCGGCTGCTGTTGCCGCCGACCTCGTCGGCGCACATCGCCGGGCGGCGACTGGCGCGGTTCGACACCGGCGGCAAGACCCCGCTGGCCGAGGGCCTGCTGGCCGCGCGCGAGCTCATCGTGCGGGAGAAGGCCCGCGACCGGGCGCGGCGTCCCCTGGTGGTGGTGCTGACCGACGGCCGGGCCACCGCCGGGCCGGATCCGTTGGGCCGCACCCGGATCGCGGCGGCGAGGCTGGTCGCCGAGGGCGTGGCCGCCGTG
>NZ_LZKY01000266.1:0-13728 GCF_001673055.1 Mycobacterium sp. 1245801.1 | reverse complement strand
CCGTCGCCCAGGTCGGCTCCCTTGTCCATGGGCTCGAACAACGGCCGGGTGTCCAGCGCGCTCACCGGGTGGCGGCGCAGCGCGTCGGCGACCACGCCGACGGTTTCGGCCAGGTGTGGCGAGCAGGTGGCGTAGAGCACCACGCCGCCCGGTCGGGTCAGCGCGATCGCCGCCCCCAGCAGCTCGCGCTGCAGCTTGGTGAGCGTCGGCACGTCGGCGGGCTGACGCCGCCACCGGGCCTCCGGGCGGCGACGCAGCGCTCCCAGGCCGGTGCAGGGGGCGTCGACGAGCACGCGATCGAAGGTCGGCTCGAGATCGGTATGCCGACCGTCGACCCGTAGCACGTCGACCGGCAGGCCGCGGGTGTTCGCCACCACCAGATCGGCGCGCCGCGGCGCCGGCTCCACCGCGGTGACGCGGGCGCCCGAGGCCGCGCCGAGCCCGGCCAGCAGGGCCGTCTTGCCGCCCGGGCCGGCGCACAGGTCCAGCCACCGGCCGCCGTCCCCGTCGACCGGGGCCAGCGTCAGCGCCCGGGCCACCAGCTGGCTGCCCTCGTCCTGGACCAGCGCGGCGCCGTCGCGCACCGGCGTCAGCCGCCCGGGATCGCCACCGGCCAAGTACACCGCGTAGGGCGAATAGCGGCCCACCGTGCCGCCGACCGCCTCGGCCAGCTCGGTGGCGGTCAGCGCGCCGGGGCGGGCGGCCAGATGCACCTGGGGCCGTTCGTCGTCGCTGGCCAGCACCGCGTCGAGTTCGGTCGCGGCGGCGCCCAGGGCATCGGCGAACGCCTGGGCGATCCACCGGGGGTGCGCATGCACGAACGCGGCATGCCCGATCGGATCCTGCACCGGGTCGGGCGCCAGCTCCGCAACCCAGGACCGCTCGTCGCGCCCTGAGATGGTGCGCAGCACCCCGTTGACGAAACCCGCTCGCGCCGAGTCGAATTCGATTCCCGCCTGCTCGACGGTGGTGGACACCGCGGCGTGCGCGTCGACCCGGGTGCGCAGCAGTTGATACGCGCCGAGGCGCAGCAGGTCGAGCAGCACCGGGTCGATGGCTTGCGGCGAGCGTCCCGCCGCGGCGCCGATGACGGCGTCGAGCAGGCCCCGGCTGCGGCAGGTGCCGTAGGTCAGCTCGGTGGCGAAAGCCGCGTCCCGGCCGGTGATTCCGCGTTCGCGCAGCAGTGCGGGCAGGGCCAGGTTGGCGTACGCTTCGCGCTCGCTGACCGCCCGGAGCACGTCGAACGCGGCGGCGCGGGCCGGGTCCAGCGGCCGACGCGGCGGCCGGCGGTCGCGCTGCTGGGGCCGGCGGTCGCGCTGCTGCGGTCGCGGCGGCTTGCGCTCCGGCCGCCCCCGCCCCGGCCTGTCGCGGCCGGTGGTCACGTCGCCCGCACCGCGGGGTCCAGCCGCGCACCGCGCGCCCAGTCGACCGCACTCATGAATTTCTTTCCGGGCGGCTGGATTTGGCCCAGCCGCACCGGATCCGAACCCGTGCCGACCCAGACGCTCTTGCCGTCCACGTGAATGGTGCCGGGCGACAACGGTTCTGGGGGGCCGGGGGTCACGGCGTCGGCAGTCTGCACCGGGCCCAGCTTGATGCGCAGGTCGCCGAGCAACGTCCACGCGCCGGGTTTGGGGGTGACGGCACGGATGCGGCGGTCGACGACCTGGGCCGGCAGGTCCCAGCGCACCCGGGCCTGCTCGACGGTGATCTTCGGCGCGATGCTGACCCCCTCGGTGGGTTGCGGCACCGGCGTCAGGGTCGCGTCTTCGATGCCGTCCAGCGTGGCCGACAACAGTTCGGCACCCGAAACAGCCAGTCGCCCAAGCAATTCCCCGGCGGTGTCGGTCGGCCGGATGGTCTCGGTCACCACGCCGTAGATCGGGCCCGAGTCCAGGCTGGGCTCGATCCGGAACGTCGAGGCCCCGGTGATGCTGTCCCCCGCGGCGATGGCCGCCTGCACCGGGGCGGCGCCGCGCCAGGCGGGCAGCAGCGAGAAGTGCAGGTTGATCCAGCCCTTCGGGGGCACCCCGAGCAGGCCGTCGCGCAGCAGCGCGCCATAGGCCACCACCGGGCAGCAGTCCGGGGCCAACCGCGTCAGCTCGCCGACGAATTCGTCGGAGTTCGGCCGCGACGGACGCAGCACCGGGATGCCGCGCTCCAGCGCCTCGCGGGCCACCGGGGACGGCTCCGGCTTGCCGCGCCGTCCCGACGCGGCGTCGGGACGGGTCAGCACCGCGACCACCTCGTGACGCGGCGAGTCGATGAAGCGGCGCAATGCGGGAAGCGCGGGTTCGGGGGTTCCGGCGAAGACAAGGCGCACCGGGTCAGTCTAGAAAGCGGCGGGCGCGGGCCGGACCCGCCGGCGGAATGTGCGTGCGTATACTATTGCTTATGGCTACTATTTCCAGGAGTCAGTGTCTGCCGGTGTGAACCGCGCAGTCGATTCACGTCGACAACGAGGTCGAAAGACAACCCCTTCCCCTCTCAAGGAGGTCTAGATGACCCTCGACGCTTCCATCAGCGACGCCTCGGTGGCCGCAACGCATCGCACGGTATGGGCCCTGGGCGACTACGCGCTGATGGCCGAGGAAGTGATGGCCCCGCTCGGCCCCGCCCTGGTCGAGGCCACCGGCATCGGGCCGGGCGTGCGGGTTCTCGACGTCGCCGCCGGCTCGGGCAACATCTCGCTGCCGGCGGCCGCGACCGGCGCCACCGTGGTGTCCACCGACCTCACCCCCGAGCTGCTGCAACGGTCGCAGGACAGGGCCGCGGCGCGGGGCCTGACCCTCGACTACCGGGAAGCCAACGCGCAGGCGCTGCCGTTCGGCGACGGTGAGTTCGATGTCGTCATGTCGGCGATCGGCGTGCAGTTCGCCCCCAACCAGCAGCGCGCCGCGACCGAACTGGTCCGGGTCTGCCGCCCGGGCGGCACGATCGGCGTGATCAGCTGGACCCCCGAAGGATTCTTCGGCCGGATGCTCGCCACCATTCGGCCCTACCGGCCGAGCCTGTCGCACCCCGCGCCGCCGGCGGCGCTCTGGGGGCGTCCCGGCTACGTCGCCGCGCTGCTCGGCGACCAGATCGGCGACCTCACCGCGACGCGAGGCATGTTGGCGGTCAACCGATTCGACAGCGCCGAGGCCGTGCACGCGTACTTCAAGCAGCACTACGGCCCGACGATCGAGGCCTACGCGAACATCGGCCACAACCGCGTGCTGGCCGCCGAGCTCGACGCCCAGCTCATCGAACTCGCGCAACAACACCTGACCGACGGCACCATGGGCTGGGAATACCTGCTGGTGACCGCCGAGAAGCGGGCCGGCTAGGGCCGGCTACAGGTCGATCTCGGCGTCCAGGTGAACGTCGGGCTCGCCGCCGGCCGCGGTGAAGGCCGTCAGCGCCCGCACCAGCCCGTGCCGCTCCGGCGGCGGCATCTTCGCCACGATGGCCGCGATCTCGGCGCGCCGGTGCGCGGTCACCTGGTGGACGACGTCGCGACCGCGCGTGGTGAGCGCGGCAAGCAGCTCGCGCCGCGAGGTCGGGTGGGGCAACCGGTCGATCAGGCCGGCGGCGACCAACCGGTCCACCATCCGGCCGGTGGCCGACGGTTGCACGCCCAGCAGGCCGGCGAGGGTGGCGAGGTTGACCGGGCCGCGATTCGACAGGATCACCAGCGTGCGGAACTGCGCGATGGTGATGGTCTCGTCGACCTGGCCCACCGAGCGCGCCGAGATCGCCATCAGCAAACGGGAGGCGGTCAGCAAAGCGTCGGTGATGACGTCCAATGACTCGTCAACCGCGGTGTTGTCCGCTGTCATATCGCCCCTCCCCGGATGGTTCCGGCCTGTCGGCGGCTAAGGATGAGAAAGTGTAGCAACCTTCTAATGTCGTAAAAAGGGATTATTGCACGCACATATTGTCGCCCAGGGTAACGGTTCATGAAGGTTACCCGATGTGCAGCGGGTCGATCTGCACCCGGGCCGGCTCATGGGTCTGCCGGGCGCTGAGCACACCGACGCCGCGCCGCAGCGCCGCGGCCAGCGCCAGCCCCTGCTGTCGGGGCACGCGCACCAGCATCCTGGTCACCGGCGCGCCGGGCGGGGTTCCGGCCGGGCGGCGCACCCCGGGCGGAAGGTCCACGGGCCCAAGCACATCCGCGTGGAGGGACTCCTGGTCGGTCAGCCGGGCCTCGTCGAGCAGCGCGGTGACCGCGCCGGCCGTCCCGTCGATGGCCGCCATGTGCACGCTGGGCGGCAGACCCACCTCGGCCCGCGCGGTCACCTCGGCCTCCGCGTGACCCACGGGGTCCCAGCGGATCAGCGATTGCACTGTGGGCAGCGATGATTCGGCCACCACCATCACCACGCCGCCGGCGCCGCGGGCACGCACCAGCGCGGCGGCGCTCATCCAGCGCCACAGCGCATCCTCGGCGGCCCGCAGGTCTTGCCGGCCCAGCAGCGCCCAGGTGTCCAACAGTAGCGCCGCCCCGTAACCACCGGCCGCCCGCGGCTCGGCGCCGGGGGTGGCCACCACCAGCGCGGGACCGGCCGCGACCTCGGGCACCACGCCGTCACCCGAGGACGTGATCACCGCCGTGCCCGGAAACGCGCGCCCGAGCTCTTCGGCCGTGCGCCGCGCCCCGACGACGACGGCGCGCACCGCGTCGGACCCGCAGCGCGCGCACCGTCGCGTCGGGTCGACGCGGCCGCACCAGCGGCACAGCAGAGCGGCGCCGCCCGCCGGTAGCGACTCGGTCAGTGAGAGGGGCCCCGTGCAGTGCCGGCAGCGGGCGATGGTGCGGCAGCGCGCGCAGGCCAGCGACGGGACGTAACCCCGGCGCGGCACCTGCACCAGCACCGGCGCCGCGGCCTGCAGCGCCGAGCGGGCGGCGCGCAGCGCGATGGACGGGACGCGCGCCGTGCGCGCCGCCGGGTCGCGCTCGTCGGCATAACCCGTGTCGTCGAGGGCGATCACCCGCGGCGTGCGGGCGCGCACCACCGGCCGCGCCGCGACGATGTCGTGCGCCCAGCCGCTGCGCACCAGCGCGTGCGCTTCGGCGGTGCGCGCGTAACCGCCGATCAGGGCCGCGCACCGGGCCTGATGCGCGCGCAGCATCGCCACCTCGCGGGCGTGCGGGTAGGGCGCCCGCGGCTCGGCCAGGCTGTCGTCGGCGTCGGCCCACACCATCACCAGCCCCAGGTCGCTCAGCGGCGCGAACACCGCGCTGCGGGTGCCGATCACCAACCGCGCGGTGCCCCGCAGCGCCGCCAGCCACCGCCGGTAACGGGCCGCCGGGCCCAGGCCGGCCGACAGGGCCACCACGCTGCCCTCGTCGATGTGCGCCGTCGCGGCCTGCCACAGCGCGTCCAGGTCGCGCTGGTCGGGAACGATCGCCAGCACCGAACGGCCGGTCCGCACGGTTTGCGCGGCGGCCTCGGTGAAGCGGTCCGTCCACGCCTCCCCCGGCAGCGACTGCCAGACGGCCCGCGCGGCCCGCGATTCGGCCAGGGCCCCGAGGAACTGGGCTCCCCGGGCGTAACCGTCCCAGCCCGACGGGTCGACGGGCTCCGGGATCGCCGGATCCCGGCTGACCGGGGGCTCGCGCTCGACGCGGGCGTGCCGGGCCGGCACGGCCAGGCGCAGCACGTCGGGGCGGGTCCCGGCGTAATGGGCCGCGACCGCCTCGGCCAGCCGGCGGATTTCCGGTGTGAGCACCGGTTCGGCCGACACGACGCGATCCAGCCAGCCCAGCTTGCCGGTGTGGTCGGTGTCGGTGCGGCGCTCCAGCACGAACCCGTCGACCAGCCGGCCGTGGAAACGCACCCGCACCCGCACCCCGGGCTGGGCGTCGTCGGACTGCTCGGCCGACACCAGGTAGTCGAACTCGCGATCCAGATGCGGCACCGACAGCATCGGCAGCACCCGGGCGATGGGCTCCACCTCGACGGGCGTGCGCGCGCCGGGGCTCACCGCGCCCCCGGGCCGCGAATCATGTTGTCATCCAATAACTTAGAAGTCGGGGTCCGCAGCGTACCGGGCACCGGCGACAATCAGCTCTCGGCGGGCGCCGTGGCGTCCCCGGCGGCGTCCGCGGGAAGCTCGCGGCCGAAGAAGAACCCGGCCGTGATCAGGATCTGGGCCGCCGCATAAGACCACCAGATCGGCACGGCCAGCGCCTCATTGCCCAGAATGAAGCGGCCGATGGCAATCATCGAATCCGAGGCCGCGAAACACACCGCGCCCACCGCCGTCCAGATCGTCGGCAGTTTCGCCAGCAGGGCCGTGCACACCATCGCGGTCAACACGACGAGGTAGAGCGTCACCGGAAGCGTCAGCTTCTCCGCGCCCAGGTGGGGCCAGAACCAGGCCAGCAGCCCGAGCGACGCCGCACCCATCAGGACCACCGCGACGAGGCGCACCGTCGACGGCCGCGCCTCCCTGGAAGCCCCCGAGAACGCCGGCACCAGCGGCAGCAGCGCGGCGACAAAACACAAGTGCGCCAACAGGAATGCGGCCAGGCCCACCACGAAGGACAGCGTCCACCACGGGATCGCCAGCACCCAGTCGCCGATGGCCGACAGCAGCAGCGCCGGCATCAGCCACCGCCGCTCGCGCACGACGGCGTGCCCCGCCGCGGCCAGCGTCAGCAGCAACGCCATCGAGGCCTTGAACGCCGGCTGCAGCACCCAGTGGCCGGTCAGCTCGATGCCCGGCGGCGAGCGCAGCGCCAGCACGGTCAGGTAGATGCCGTAGCCGAGGGCCACCCAGCCGGCCACCACCCAGGCGCCGGCCACCAGACGAGGTGCGTACGGTACGTCCATGCCCAGCTTGGATAACACAGCCGACGAGAAACCCGCTATCGACCCCATCCTGCAGAAGGTACTGGATGCGGTTCCCTTCCGGCTATCCACCGAGGACGGCATCGACGCGGCGCGCCAGCGGTTCCGCGACCTGCCGCGCCGGCCGCTGCATCCCGAGCTGCGCGTCGAGGACCGCACGATTCCCGGGCCTGCGGGCTCGATCGCTGTCCGGATCTATTGGCCGCCAAGCCATTCCAACGACCAGCCGGGCGGTGACGCAGCGCCCGTCGTGCTGTATTTCCACGGCGGCGGGTTCGTCATCGGCGACCTCGACACCCACGACGGCACGGCGCGTCAGCACGCGGTCGGCGCCGACGCGATCGTGGTGTCCGTCGACTACCGGCTGGCCCCCGAGCATCCCTACCCCGCCGCCGTCGAAGACGCTTGGGCCGCAACGCTTTGGGTCGCCGCGAACGCCGCCGAACTGCACGGCGACGCGACCCGGATCGCCGTCGCCGGGGATTCGGCCGGTGGCACCATCTCCGCCGCGGTGGCACAGCGGGCGCGCGACAACGGCGCCCCGCCGATCGTGTTCCAGCTGCTGTGGTACCCGTCGACCATGTGGGACGCGTCGCTGCCGTCGTTCGCCGAAAACGCGACCGCACCGATCCTGGACGTCAAGGCCGTCGCGGAGTTCTCCCGTTGGTACGCGGGCGAAGTCGACATGTCGAATCCGCCGTCGGACATGGCGCCGGGACGCGCGAAAGACCTGCGCAACCTGGCGCCCGCCTACATCGCCGTCGCCGGTTATGACCCGCTGCGTGACGACGGCATCCGGTACGGCGAGCTGCTG
The DNA here is from genome assembly GCF_001673055.1 of Mycobacterium sp. 1245801.1. NCBI lineage: Bacteria > Bacillati > Actinomycetota > Actinomycetes > Mycobacteriales > Mycobacteriaceae > Mycobacterium > Mycobacterium sp. 1245801.1. The sequence goes on along the minus strand of NZ_LZKY01000266.1, from coordinate 6,072 downwards.
GCCGCCGCCGGTGTCGCCGCCGAGGTGCACAATGCCGAGACGCTGGTGCACGGCTACCTGGGGTACGCCGGCGTGGTGCCCGCGGCCACCGCGGCGCTCGAGGCCGGGCTGGCGGCGCTGCGAACCGCCCTGCACGGGTGAGCCCGCGGCGTACGGTGAACCCATGAGCGAGCCGACCATCGCCCGGCCCGGGATCGACCCGACGTTCAAGGCGTTGCTCGACGCCTATCCGATGACGTTTCGCGAGGCCGACGGCGTCGAGGTCGCCCGCAAGCGGCTCAAGCTGCTCAAGGTGCCGCCGTCGATGCTGCCGGACCTGCGAATCGAGGACCGCACCATCGCCCACGGCGGGCTCACCGACATCCCGGTGCGCATCTATCGGCCCGACAGCGAGCTGCGCCCGCTGCCGGTGGTCGTCTTCTACCACGGCGGCGGGTTCTGCCTGGGCGACCTGGACACCCACGACCCGGTGGCCCGCGCGCACGCCGTCGGCGCCGAGGCCATCGTGGTGTCCGTCGGCTACCGGCTGGCCCCCGAGCATCCGTTCCCGGCCGGCGTGGACGACTGCTGGGCGGCCCTGCGATGGGTCGGCGAGCACGCGGCCGAGCTCGGCGGCGACCCGAACGCCATCGCCGTGGCCGGTGACTCGGCGGGCGGCAACCTCGCCGCGGTGACCGCGCTGTTGGCCCGCGATAACGGCGGGCCGGCGCTGCGCTTCCAGTTGCTGTGGTACCCCACGGTCACCGCGGATCTGTCCCTGCCGTCGTTCACCGACAACGCCGAGGCGCCGATGCTGAACCGCGACGTCATCGACGCGTTCCTGTCCTGGTACGTGCCCGATCTCGATCTCACCGACCCGAAGGCGCTGCCCATCACCATGGCTCCGGCCAACGCCGCGGATCTGTCCGGGCTGGCGCCCGCCTACATCGCGACCGCCGAACACGATCCACTGCGCGATGACGGGGCCCGTTACGCCGAGCTGCTCAGCGCCGCGGGCGTGCCGGTCGAGCTGACCAACGAGCCCACCCTGGTACACGGATTCGTCAGTTTCGCGCTGGCGATACCCGCCGCCGCCGAGGCCACCGAGCGCGGCCTGGCGGCGCTCCGCAAGGCACTGCACCCCTAGGCAGGCAACGATGGTCCCGCACCAAGACGAAACCCCCGACTATCACACGCTGATCATCGGAGCCGGGTTCTCCGGCATCGGTGCGGCGATCAACCTGGACCGGGCCGGGCTGCCCGATTACCTGGTGATCGAGGCCGCTGACGGGGTCGGCGGCACCTGGCACTGGAACACCTATCCCGGTATCGCCGTGGACATTCCGTCGTTCTCCTACCAGTTCTCGTTCGAGCAGAGCCGGCACTGGTCGCGGACCTACGCGCCGGGCCGAGAGCTCAAGGCCTACGCCGAACACTGCGCCGACAAGTACGGCATCCGCTCGCGGATCCGGTTCAACACCAAGGTGCAAACCGCCGAGTATGACGACGAGCGCGGCCTGTGGCGGGTGCAGACCGACCCGGCGGGTGAGATCACCGCCCGGTTTTTGATCAGCGCCTGCGGCGTGCTGACGGTGCCGAACCTGCCCGACATCGACGGCGTGGACTCGTTCGGCGGCATCACCATGCACACCGCGCGGTGGGATCACGGCCAGGATCTGCGCGGTAAGCGCGTCGCGGTGATCGGCACCGGCGCCTCGGCCGTGCAGGTGATTCCCGAGATCGCGCCGATCGTGTCGTCGCTCACGGTATTTCAGCGCACCCCGATCTGGTGTTTCCCGAAGTTCGACGTCCCGCTGCCGGCGCCGGCGCGCTGGGCGATGCGCATTCCCGGTGGCAAGTTCCTGCAGCGCCTGCTCAGCCAGGCCTACGTGGAGCTCACCTTCCCCATCTCGGCGCACTACTTCACGGTGCTGCCGCTGGCCAAGCGGATGGCCTCGCTGGGGAAATCGTATCTGCGGCAACAGGTTCGGGATCCGGCCGTGCGCGAACAGCTCACCCCGCGCTACGCGGTGGGCTGCAAACGCCCCGGCTTCCACAACGGCTACCTGGCCACGTTCAACCGCGACAACGTGCGGCTGGTCACTGAACCGATCGACAAGGTCACCCCCGACGCGGTGGCCACCACCGATGGCGAGAACCACGAGATCGACGTGCTGATCCTGGCGACCGGTTTCAAGGTGATGGACCCCGACAACGTGCCCACCTTCGCGGTGACCGGGAGCGGCGGAAAGTCGTTGAGCCGCTTCTGGGATGAGCATCGGCTGCAGGCCTACGAGGGCGTCACGGTGCCGGGATTTCCCAACCTGTTCACCGTGTTCGGCCCGTACGGTTACGTCGGCTCTTCGTATTTCGCGCTGATCGAGGCGCAGACGCATCACATCGTGCGCTGCCTCAAGCGGGCCAAGCGCGTCGGCGCGACCCGGGTCGAGGTGACCCAGGAGGCCAACGACCGCTACTTCGCCGAGATGATGCGCCGGCGGCCCCGCCAGATCTTCTGGCAGGACAGCTGCCGGCTGGCCAACAGCTACTACTTCGACAAGAACGGTGACGTGCCGCTGCGTCCGGGCACCACCCCGGAGGTGTACTGGCGCAGCCGGCGATTCGATCTGGACGACTACCGGTTCACCCGGTAGCGGCTACGCTGCACCCGTGGCGAAGGAATTCGAAAGCATCGACGGGTCGCTTCACGACTTCATCCGGGAGCAGGCCGTATTCTTCGTCGCCACCGCGCCGTCCGAGGGTGGGCGAATCAACCTGTCCCCCAAGGGGTATCGCGACACCTTCGCGGTGCTCGACGAGCACACCGTGGCCTACCTGGATCTGTTCGGCAGCGGCGTGGAGACCGTGGCCCATCTGCGCGACAACGGCCGCATCACCGTCATGTTCTGCTCGTTCACCCGCAACTCGCGGATCCTGCGGCTGTTCGGCACCGGACGGGTGGTCCGCCCCGACGACGCCGAATTCGCCGGGCTGATGCGGCATTTCGGCGAGCAACACGCCGGGGTCCGCACGATCATCGTGGTCGATGTGGAGCGGATCGCCGACGCGTGCGGGTTCGCGGTGCCCTACTACGAGCTCGTCGACGAGCGGCCGGTGCTCGACGCGGCGCACCGCAAGGCGACCGATGACCAGTACGGCCGGCTGGTCAAGCGCAACCGGCGCAGTATCGACGGGCTGCCGGCGCTAGACGCCGACCACCCGGCGCCTAGATCGCGCGCTTGAGGTCGTCGACCTTGTTCAGCTGCTCCCACGGCAGTTCGATGTCGGTGCGGCCGAAGTGCCCGTAGGCGGCGGTCTGCGCGTAGATCGGACGTAGCAGGTCCAGGTCGCGGATGATCGCGCCGGGCCGCAGGTCGAACACCTCGGGCACGATCTTCTCGATCTTGACCGGGTCGACCGTCGCGGTGCCGAACGTCTCGATGAACAGCCCGACCGGGGCGGCCTTGCCGATGGCGTAGGCCACCTGCACCTCGACCCGCTCCGCCAGTCCGGCGGCGACGATGTTCTTGGCCACCCAGCGCATCGCGTAGGCCGCCGACCGGTCCACCTTGGACGGGTCCTTGCCGGAGAAGGCGCCGCCGCCGTGGCGGGCCCACCCGCCATAGGTGTCGACGATGATCTTGCGGCCGGTCAGGCCAGCGTCGCCCATCGGGCCGCCGAGCACGAACTTGCCGGTCGGGTTGACCAGCACCCGCGTCGCCGAGGAGTCGAGCGTGTCGTGGGCCAGCTCGTCCAGCACGGTCTTGAGCACGTGCTGGCGGATGTCGGGGTCCAGCGTCTTCTCCAGGTCGATGCCGTCGGCGTGCTGGGTGGAGACGACGACGGTGTCCAGCCGCACCGGAACGTCGTCCTCGTACTCGATGGTGACCTGGGTCTTGCCGTCCGGGCGCAGGTAGGGCAGCGTGCCGTTCTTGCGGACCTCGGTCAGCTTGCGTGACAGCCGGTGGGCCAGCGCGATCGGCAGCGGCATCCGCTCGGGGGTGTCGTTGATCGCGTAGCCGAACATCAGGCCTTGGTCGCCGGCGCCCTGGGCGTCCAGCGGGTCCGCGGCGCCCTCCACGCGCGCCTCATGGGCGGTGTCGACGCCCTGGGCGATGTCGGGCGACTGCGCGCCGATGCCGATGTTGACGCCGCAGGACGCGCCGTCGAAGCCCTTGTCCGACGAGTCATAGCCGATCTCGAGGATGCGCTCGCGAACCGTGTTGGTGATGTCTGCGAACGCCTCCTTGGCGGTCGTCGTCACCTCGCCCACCACGTGCACCTGTCCGGTGGTGACCAGCGTCTCGACCGCGACGCGTGAGCGGGGGTCCTGCGCCAGCAGGGCGTCGAGCACGGAGTCGCTGATCGCGTCACAGATCTTGTCGGGATGTCCCTCAGTCACCGACTCACTGGTAAACAGGCGACCCTTTTCGCTCACAATCTCAACCCTTCCAATTAGTTAGTTAGCCGAATTATATCGGTTGGTATCGGGCCGGCCAGCACCTGGCCTGGCGCCACAGGAAAACCGAACCGTATTACCCGCCGCCGTGCAGGAACGCGGCGATCGCATCCACGATACGACTGGCCATCAATGTCTTGGAGCCGTGCTGCAGCGCCGACTCGGTACCGTCGGCCGCCAGCAGCCAGCCGTCGTTGTTGTCCACCTCGAAGGCCCGGCCGTCACCGACCGCGTTGACGACCAACAGGTCACAACCCTTGTTGCGCAGTTTGGCCCGGGCGTGAAACAGCACGTCGCCGTTGGCGTCACCGGTCTCCGCGGCGAACCCCACGATGGCCCGCATGTTGGGCAGCTCGCCGTTGGCGCGCGCCCGCACCGCACCGGCCAGCACGTCGTCGTTGCGGATCAACTCGATGGTCGGCGGCCCCTCGACACCTTTTTTGATCTTGGCGGCCGCAACCCGGGCCGGCCGGAAGTCGGCGACCGCGGCGGCCATCACCAGCACGTCCGCCTCGGCCGCGTGCTTGGCCACGGCGTCGCCCAGTTGCTCGGCCGAGCTGACGTGGACCACCTCCACCCCGGCGGGGTCGATCAGCCCGGCGGTGTGCCCGGCGATCAGCGTGACCTCGGCGCCGCGCTGGGCGGCCACCCGCGCGACCGCATAGCCCTGCTTGCCGGAGCTGCGGTTGCCGATGAAGCGCACCGGGTCGACGGCTTCCCGGGTGCCGCCGGCGGTGACCAGCATCTTGCAGCCGGCCAGGTCGTAGGGCAGCGCGTCGTGACGGTCGAGCAGCAGGTGCGCCAGGGTGGTGATCTCCTCGGCTTCGGGCAGCCGGCCGGACCCGCTGTCCGTCCCGGTGAGCCGCCCGGCGGCCGGTTCGAGCACGACCGCTCCCCGGCGGCGCAGCGTGGCGACGTTGTCGACGGTGGCCGGGTGCAACCACATCTCGGTGTGCATCGCCGGGGCGAACAGCACCGGACATCGCGCGGTCAAGAGCGTGGCGGTCAGCAGGTCGTCGGCGCGGCCGTGGACGGCCCTGGCCAGCAGGTCCGCCGTGGCGGGTGCCACCACGACCAGGTCGGCCTGCTTACCGAGCTGGACATGCGGAACCTCCGGCACGTCGGTGAAGACGCCGGTGTGCACCGGCTGGCCGGAGAGCGCCTCGAATGTGGCGGCGCCGACGAAACGCAACGCGGACTCGGTCGGGATGACGCGGACCGAGTGACCGGCCTCGGCGAGCTGCCGAACGACGGTGCACGCCTTGTAGGCGGCGATACCGCCGGAGACCCCGACGATCACTCTTTTCGCGACCCGATCGCGGTTGTCCACAGCGCGCGCCCGGCCCGGCCCTGTTACTCGCCCTCGGTGTGCTCGAGCAGGTCGCCGTGGATCTCGCGCATCGCGATCGACAGCGGCTTTTCCTGCAGCCCCGGCTCGACCAGCGGGCCCACGTATTCGAGGATGCCCTCGCCGAGCTGGTTGTAGTAGTCGTTGATCTGACGGGCCCGCTTGGCGGCGTAGATCACCAGCGCGTACTTGCTCGAGACGCGGTCCAGCAGCTCGTCGATGGGCGGGTTGGTGATGCCCAGCGGGGTGTCGTAGGCGCCCTGTCCCCCGGCGGACGGATCGAACC
>NZ_LZKY01000265.1:0-13221 GCF_001673055.1 Mycobacterium sp. 1245801.1 | reverse complement strand
CATCTCCTGCACGCGTTCGTCGTCGGCCTGTCCGGTCTTCTCCGCAAGGGCCACGTAGTCGACCGGAATCGCGTTGCCGCCCTCGCTGCCACCGCCGCTGGCGAACTCGGACCCCTGCCCCACCGCTCGGCGCTCGTGGTAGAGCTGCCGCGAGGCCACCGCCCAGCCGCCGTTAACCTCGCCGACGACGGCGTCGTCTCCCACGTCGACACCGTCGAGGAACTCCTCGCAGAATTCGCTGGAACCGCTGAGCATCGTGATGTGCCGCAACGTGATTCCCGGATGCGCGATGGGCACCAGGAACATCGTCAGGCCCTCGTGCTTGGGCACCTCCCAATTGGTGCGGGCCAGACACAGGCCGTAATCGGCGGCGAACGCACTCGTGCTCCAGGTCTTGGCGCCGTTGATGATCCAACGATCGCCGCGGCGCTCGGCGCGGGTGAGGACGCCGGCCAGATCCGATCCGCCGCTGGGTTCGCTCAACAACTGCACCAGCACCTCCTCGCCGCGCAGCGCGGCGGCGATGTGCTGCTTCTTCTGGTCTTCACTGCCGGTGTCGAGCAGCGTGGCGCAGCAGATGGTGAACGTCGGGGTGTTGAGGATCAACGGCATCTCGTAGTCGAGGGATTCGACGTCGAAGGCCTTTTGGTATTCGTAGTCCAGCCCGAGGCCGCCGTACTCGCGGGGGAAGCAGATCCCGGCGAACCCGCCGTCGTACAACCGCTTTTGCAGTTCCCGGGCCCGCAACCACGACCGTTCGTCGTCACGCAGCGCGGCCGGTGGGGCCTCGCGGTCGATGGCGGGCATGTTGGCCGCAAGCCATGCCCTGGCCCGGGCGGCGAACTGCGCAACAGACTCGGTTGATGTCATCTCGTCTTCATCATTTCGCCGAACGACCCGCCTTCTCGAACTCGTACACGCGCAGATTGTGTTCCTCCGGCGTGCCGAACATGCTGCGGTACAACGTGATTCGACGCAGGTACAGGTGCAGGTCGTGTTCCCAGGTGACACCGATGCCACCGTGCATCTGCACACAGGCCTGGACGATCTGGCCCGCCATCTCTCCCACGTAGGACTTGGCGATGCTGGCCGACAGGTTCGCTTGCGGCGCGCGGGCCGCCACGTCGGCGACCGCCGCCGAGGTGGTGGCGCGACAGGCTTCCAGCCAGAGCTTCATGTCGGCGAACTTGTGTTTGAGGGCCTGGTAGGACGCCAGCGGACGACCGAACGTGTGCCGGTCCAGTGCCCACTGCACGGTGAAGTCGAACACCGTCTGCAGAGCGCCGACCACCTCGGCGCATTGCAGCACCTGAGCGATCTGGCTCTGTCGCTCGACGAGCACCGCCGCCTCGTCGGCGGTGCCGACGGCCGCGGAGTGCGGCACCACGACCCCGTCGAAGTGCACACGGGCGTATTGCTTGACCAGATCGACCGACTGCTGGGGTTCGATCCGGACGCCAGGGGCGCCCGTCGGGACCAGGAACTGACGGATCTGCGCGCCGCTGCGCGCCACCACGAGCAGCACCGCACTCTGGGCGCCCGCCTCGACGCGGTCCTTGCTGCCGTCGATGCGGTAACCGGAGTCGGTCTCGGTGGCCGTCACCGAGGGATTCAGCGGTGCCCAACCCTGCCCCGGCTCACACACCGCCCACGACGCCACGGTTTCACCGGAGACCAGCGCCTCGATGGTGTCGGCGTGCTCGCCGGAATTTGCGCACTCGACAAGGCCGGCGAGCACGGTGCTGACCGGATACAGCGGCCCTGGCGCCACCGTCTTCCCGAGTTGTTCGGCGACCGTGGCCAGGTCGGCGAAGCCGTTCCCCGACACGCTTCCGCCGCCCAACTCCTCCGGGACCAACAGCGCGGTCCAGCCGAGCTCCGCGGCGCGCCGCCACCATGCGGGGTCGAACGAGGTGCCCTCGGCGTGCAGCTCCCGCACCCGGCGCAGCGGCGCTTCCTTGTCCAAAAAGGCCTGGGTGGTCGAGGTGAAAAGAATCTTTTCCGGAGAGTCGAGGGTCGTCATGGTGCCGAGGGGATCCTTCTTGACATTCGATCGCTGCGGCTGCAACGGAAACGGTTTGAGTGTTTGATCATCCGCCCGATCGGTCCTCGGTTGGCTGGCGTTTCTGATGTTAGCAACGCGCAATACGGTAAGAGATACCGGAGCTCAGTCGGTAAAAATGGGGACGGGCACGCCCTCCGGTGAGTCCGCCTCGTCGCCCGGCATCACCGGGGCGCGGCTGCGCTACATGGCGAACACGCGGCGCAGGGCCTGCGCATGCAGCGCCCGATTCTCCTGGGAAACAATCCAATCCGGCACCATCGAGTCGAAGCCGTTGAAGGTCGCGGCGATCACATGCAATTCGGTATGGACGTATGCGTGCAACAGCCGGTTGGCGTAGTCGATGGCCTCGTCGCGACAGGGATCGATCTCGGAGCAGCTGACGAACGTCGGCGGCAGGCCTTCGAGGTTGGCGCGGTGCGCCGGCACGTGCTGACCGTTGGCGCTGGCGTGGCCGAGGTAGTGGTTCCACGCCCGGCTCACCGCCGGACCGTTGAGGCCGGGGGTCCGCTGGAATTCCCGACGTGAGGGCGTGGCGTCGGAATCGAGCATCGGCTGGTGCAGGATCTGCATCAGAATCGCCGGACCTTCCTGGTCGAACATGCGCTGGGTCAGTCCCGCGACCAGCGCCGCACCGGCGTCGCGGCCCATTACCGCGATGCGGGCGGCGTCGGCATCCAGCTCCGCGCTGTTGTCGACCGCGTAGCGCAAGGCCGCTTCGACGTCGTCGAGCGCCGCCGGGCACGGATGTTCCGGCGCGAGCCGGTAGTCGACCGAAACAACCAGGCAGCCGCCGTCACGGGCGAGCTCCACGCAGTGCGCGTGGTCGGTCTCCAGGTTTCCGGTGACGAACCCGCCGCCGTGGGCGTAGATCACCACCGGCGCGGCGGATTCGGTGTGGCCGCGATACAACCGCAGCTCCAGTTGCTGACCGTCCGGGCCGGCGATGGATCGGGAGTCGATGGACACGCCGGTGGTGTCTGCCGACGCGGCGCGCTGGGTGGCCAGCAGGTTGGCGTGTTCACGCTCGGCCGGAAGCGTCTCGGCGCGGAATTCGAAGGCACCCAACGCCACGGCGGCGTCGCGCAGCACCGGATCGATGCGAGTGAGGCCGTGTGGCCGGGCCAGATTCGTCTGTGTCATGTCCACTCATTTTTCGGGCTCGTCGGGCGGGCTCATCGGCGGTTTCGGAAGGTAGGCCTTACCGGAAACCATCTTCAAGGTAGACCCGCGTTTTCGGGGGTCGACACACGCGGTGCTCGTCGCGGGGGAACGTGCCAGGCGTCGCATTGCGACGGAAAGCGTCCGAGCCATTGGGCTACGTTGCTATCTATACTATGATAGCTATTTTCCGCTCGGTTCCACCCGCCGTGGACTTCGCGGGCACTCGCTTTTGGTCCGCGTGAACGGCCTTATCGGTTGTCTCAGGAGGAGCGCTGATGACGCTCAGCACTGGCCCGAACGGTCAGCCCGTCGTACCTGCATTGGATTTCACCGGCGAAACCAGCCCCTATCCCTTCTTTGAGCACATGCGCCACACCGACCCGGTATGGCACGGTTCCCTGGGCGATAACAGCCAGTTGCCAGAAGAGCTGCGGCCCAACGACGAATGGGTCCTGTTCGGTTACGACGGTGTCTCGCAAGCTTTTCGCGACGACCGCGTCTTCACTTCGGCCGCGTACGACAAGACGATCGGGCTGGTGATGGGACACACCATCCTGGCGATGGGCGGCAGGGAACACCACGACCACCGCAACCTGGTGGCCAAAGCGTTCCGCGCGACGGCGCTGGAGCGCTGGGAGCCGAAGGTCATCGGGCCGGTCTGCGACCAACTCGTCGACGAAATCAAGAACGACGGTCACGCCGATCTGGTGAAGGCGGTGACCTTCGAATTTCCCACCAGAATCATCTCGACGCTGCTCGGGCTGCCCGCCGAGGATCTCGACCTGTTCCGGCGTCTGTCCCTCGACCTGATCTCGATCCCCACCGACATCGTGGCGGGATTGAACGCCGCCACCGAGCTCTACGACTACTTCCTCAAACAAGTCGAACAGCGCCGGCGCAAGCTGACCGATGACATCATCGGCGACCTGGTTGCCGCCGAGATCGACGGGGAAAAGCTCACCGACGAGGCCATCATCGCCTTCTTGCGGTTGTTGTTGCCGGCCGGCTTGGAGACCACCTATCGCTCGTCGGGCAATCTGTTGTACCTGTTACTCATCCATCCCGAACAGCTGGCCATGGTGTATCAGGATCGGTCGCTGATACCGATGGCGATCGAGGAAGGCCTGCGGTACGAGACGCCCCTGACCATGGTCATGCGGACCACGACCGAAGAGGTCGAAATCGGCGGCAAGACAATCCCGGCCGAGGCGCAGATCGACATGTGTATGGGTTCGGCCAATCGCGACGAGAGCCGCTGGACCGATCCGAACACCTTCGACATTCGCCGGCCGCGCCAGTCCCACATCGCCTTCGCCGGCGGTATCCACATGTGCCTCGGCATGCACCTGGCCCGGCTGGAAACGCGCGTCATGCTGAACAGCCTGTTCGACCGCGTCGAACGGCTGGCGTTCGTGCCCGACGACGGAACCGGCGAGGAATCCAGGATCGTCGGGCTCACCTTCCGGTCGCCGAACAAGCTTCCGGTCACGTTCGCCCCCGCCACATGAGAAGCTGCGCGGCGATCCTGCACGACGTCGGCGGGCCGTGGTCCGTCGAGGAATTCGAGCTCGATCCCCCCAAGGCCGGCGAGGTCCTGGTACAGATGGCAGCCGCCGGCCTGTGCCATTCCGACGACCACATCCTCAAGGGCGACATGTCGGCGCCCAATGAGGTGATGCGATCCATGGGGCTGCCGACCATGTTCCCGACGATCGGCGGTCACGAGGGATCTGGCATCGTGCGTGAGGTCGGCCCCGGCGTCACCGACTTCGCGCCGGGTGATCACGTGGTGATGTCGTTCGTCGCCGTGTGCGGCCAATGCCGTTGGTGCGCCAGCGGAATCGAATACCTCTGCGATGTCGGCATCGGCACCATGATCCCGGGGATGCCGACCGACGGCACCTTCCGCCACCACACCGCCGACGGCCGCAGCCTCGGCCACATCGCCAAGATCGGCGCATTTGCCGAACACACTGTGGTGTCGACGAATTCACTGGTGAAGATCGAGCAACACCTGCCGCTGACGTCGAGCGCGCTGCTGTCCTGTGCCATCCCAACCGGTTACGGCTCCGTCGCCAACCGGTCGAACATGCGCGCCGGGGACACCGTCGCGGTGATCGGTGTCGGCGGGATCGGGACGGGCGCGATCCAGGGCGCCCGGATCAACGGCGCCGCCCAGATCGTGGCCGTCGACCCGGTGGACTTCAAGCAGAAATCGGCGCTGCAGTTCGGCGCCACGCACACCGCGGCGACGATCGACGAGGCGCTGGACCTGGTGCGCGGTCTGACCTACGGAGTGATGGCCGACGCGGTGGTGGTCTCGCCGTCGCTGATCACTCCGGCAGACGTACGCGACGCGGTGAAGCTCACCCGCAAGGGGGGCACCTGCGTGCTCACCGGCATGACCTCGCAGTTGACCCGGTCGGTCAAGATCGACCTGCAGGACTTCATCCTGATGAACAAGACGTTGGCGGGCACCATATTCGGCTCGTGCAACCCCAAGGCGGACATCTCCAGGCTGGCCAAACTTTATGAGACGGGCCAGCTCCAGCTCGACGAGATGATCACCAAGCGCTATCGCCTCGACGAGGTCAACGACGCCTACGACGATTTGCTCAACGGCAGAATCGTGCGGGGCATCATCGATTTCGGGATCTGCTGAACCACGCCGGCTATATCTTGATCGCGGGAATCAGCCTGCTGAGATTCCAGAGCCGGTCTCTGCGCGCCGACAGGCACGAGATCGCCAGTGCGACAGCCGTTATCCCGGCCAGCACCGTGATCGCCTGCCATAGCCGGGCGTCGACACCACCGAGTATCAGCTGCCGGAGTCCGTTGACGCCGTAGGTCATCGGGTCGAAGCGGTGCAGGATCTGGAACGGCCGCGAAGTGGTCTCCACGGGGTACAAGCCGCCCGCGCTGACGAGCTGCAACATGAGCAGGGCCATGATCAGCACCCGGCCCACCGCCGGACCAACCAGCGCATTGATGGCTTGCGTGGCGGCCACGAACGCGGCGGAAATCAGCATCATGAACCCCAGCATGGCCGCCGGGTGCACCGCGTGCACACCGAGAGCGAACCGGACCACGCAGTAGAGAATGGCGGCCTGGAATACCGCGATCGCGGCGGCGGGCAGGTAGCTGGCGAGCACCACGCGGATCGCGAGCACCTCCGCGGCGATCGCGCGAGTCTGCAAGGGCCGCAGCACCATCCACAGCACCAAGGCGCCGAAGAACAGCGCGAGCGTCAGGAAGAACGGAGCCATCCCGGTGCCGAAGTTGGGCGCGGCGTTCTCATGTGAAGCCTCGAGTTGCACCGGACCGCCGATGGTGTCGGCGACCGCATCCTTTTGCTGGCTTGTCCAGTTGGGTACCTGCTTGGCCCCCTCAGCGAGTTTGGTCGCCAGCTCGGCCGATCCCGCTTTGAGCTGGCGCGCGCCGTCGTCGAGCTTGCCGATGCCGCCGGCCAATTCGGCGTTACCGGTAGCGACTTGCTGGGCCCCGTCGCGCAGTTGGGTGAGCTTGTTCGTCAACTCCTGTCCCTTACCGCCGACCTGGTCGAGAGCCGACGCGAGCGGACTGCCCGGGTTGCGCAATCCGGATGTCATGGCGATCGCCGCGTTCTGCGCATCGGTGAGCTGCTGGCGGATCTGGGGCGTGAACTGGTGGCCCCGCAGCTGATCCTGGATGCCGCGCAGGTTGTTCGCCAGCGGATCCTGTCGGGCGGAGAGCTGATCGATCACCGATGACAGCGAGCTCGCGGCGGCGTCCTGCGCCGCGGCGATGGTGCCGAGCTGATCGTTGGCCTGCGCAAGCGCGGTGGCACCCTGTTGCAATTGCTGCGTGCTGCCACCGATTTGGGACACCGCCTTGGTCACCGCGAGCAGCGGGTCGGTGGCCTGGTTGATTCCGTCTGACAGTTGCTTGGCACCGGCGGCAAGCGTCGCCGAGCCGGACCGCGCGCTGTCCAGGCCGGCCACCAGCTGACCGGCACCGTCATCGAGTCGGGCCGCCCCGTCCGCGGCCTGCTTGATACCCGATCCCGACGAAACCACCACCGACAACATCTGATTGACGGCCTGTCCCGAGATCCGGCTGGATACGGCGTTGAGTACCTGGCCGATGGCGGTACGGCCGATACTCGTCGAGATGTAGTTGTTGGCGTCGTTGTAGACGGCGATCAGGTTGGCCTTCTTCGGTTGCCCGGTCACCGGCGACGCGATCGCCGCGCTGAAGTCCGGCGGCAGCTCGACCATGAAGTAGTACTTACCGTGGTCGACTCCGTTGCGCGCCTCGGCTAAGTCCACGACGTGCCAGTCCAGGCCGCCGTCCGCGGTCAGGCTCTTGGCGATCTCCGCGCCGGCGTTGAACTGCTGCCCGGACACGACGGCGCCACGGTCGGAGTTGACCAGCGCCACCGGCATCTTGTTGGTGTGGCCGAACGGATCCCAGAACGCCCAGAGGTACAGCGCCCCGTACACCAGCGGTAACAGCATCAGTACGACGATGGCCACGCGCGTCAATCGGCTACGGCCGAAGCGTTTGATCTCTGAGCCAAAGGCGAGTCCAGCCAGCATCTTTCAGCCCTCTCCGGTCAGGATGCGGTGATCGTGTAGTTCGTGGTCGGGTGCGTCCGTGCCGAGCGGGTTGGTCACCCCGACGACGACGGTGCGCTGTCTCGCGATCACGCCGAGCCGGTCGGCGGCGATCGTTCGCCGGGAATTGTCCCGAACCTGTTCGAGGTCGCCGACCACCAGGATCGGACGGTTCGACAGCAACGCCAGCGTGATTCGCAGCAAGAACAGTTCGAGGTCTGACAGTTCGACGATGTAGGTGTCGTTCGACGGCGGGGCCATCTCGCCGAAGACCTCGGTGAGCTCGGCCGGACCCGATTGCAGCGGCACCGATGAATACCACGGCGCCAGCCACCGGCGCTGCTCGGCGAGCACTGTCCCCACGGTCACCGAATCCTCCAGGTCATCGATGTCATCGAAGGCCGCGATGGAGCACTGCCGGCGAATCGCGCGCGGGGTTGTCTCGCCGAGGACGGTGAGCGTGCCGTGGCTCGGCTTGAAACGCCCCGCGAGTGTCAGCAGCAGGGTAGTCTGCCCGTGCCCGCCGGGCATCTGGATCGCGTGAAAACCCGGCGTCAGGGTCAGGTCGACCCCCGAGAACAACGGCCCGTGCTCACCGTCGACCCCCAATCCGGTGGCGGTGATGACCGGTGCGATGTCGTCCGGTTCGTCCTTGGCATCCATGGTGTGGCTTTCCCTAATACCCTTTAAACCGGAATCGATTCCAGCAGTGCGGTGATCAATTGCGCGAGCAGATCGGGGTTGATGGTTCCCGGACGCAACACCTCTTCCATCGCGACCCCCAGGTTGATCGTGACGACGAGCTGGGCTACGTCGGTCAGTCGCCGGTCGCCCGGCACGGTGTCGGTCGATTCGACGATGTGCAGTGCCTGGTCGGCCGCGGCGCGGCGGCGCCCGATCAGGCGTTCCCGTAACTGTGGATCGCGCTGGGCGCGCAACCAGTACTCGACGAGCAGTACGTAGTAGTCGGAATGTTCGCGGACCGAGTCGAGCACCGATCGGCTCACCTCTCGCGCGGCCGCGGCACGGTCGCCGTCGCTGCGGCCCAGCGCAATCGCGATCTGCTCGCCGCGCAGCTCGAACTCGCGGTCGAGCAGGGCCAGGAACAGCTCGTCCTTGGATTCGAAATTCGAATACACCGCACCCTTGGTGAAGCCCGCGGCTTGGCCGATGGCGTCGATGGTGGCACCGGCGAACCCTTCGGCGGCGAAAACCTTCGACGCCGCGTCCAGGATCCGGTCGCGAACCTCACCCCGGGTGGGGCGGCTGCGAAGCGGCTTGACAGGTGACATGTGCAGCAGCATACCGTTCGGTATCGGTTAGATACTACGGAGTATCGAAGATCACCCCGACGGAGCCGTCAGCCGACCCTGAACGCGGTGCGCTCCCACAGTTCGGCGGCCAATCGCGGGTCCTCTGCCAGACGGCTGGTGTTGGCGACCTTGCGCTTGGCGTAGTACGCGCCGGGTGTCCACTCAGAACCGGGCGTGCTCGACGCCAGCCGCACCAACTGGTCGGCGCCCTGGTCCGGGGTCGAGATGAACAGCGCCGCCGGGGTGTACCGCTGCATGAAGACCAGGAATCGCGAACCCGACGCGACACCGATGTTGGAGTTGACGTTGCCGGGATGCACGCTCGCGACGGAAAGTCCGCCGGCATGGTAGCGCCGGTGTAATTCCTTGGTGAACAACATGATTGCCAACTTCGACAACGCGTAGGCGGCGGCCGGCCGACGGCTGGCGGTGTTCTCGAGGTCGTCGACGGTGGCCCGGAAAATCAGCTTGTGCGACGAGCTGGTGGTGTTGACGATCGTGGCGTGCGACTGCAGCAGCACATCCAGCAATTGGGTGGTCAGCAGGAACGGCGCCAGGTAGTTGACCTGATAGGTGCGTTCGTAACCGTCGGCGGTCAGCTCGATCTTGCTGGCCATCCTGCCCGCATTGTTGAGCAACACGTCGATGCGCGGGTATTGCGAACGAATCTTTTCCGCCAGCGCCCGCACCTGGGACAGGTCGGCGTAATCGACGACGAAGTAGTCCGCGTCCAATTCGGCGGCCACCGCGGCGGTCTTGGTTGGGGAGCGGCCCACCACGACGATCTGGTCGCCGGTGCGGCTGAGGCGACGGGCCGCGGCTGCGCCGATGCCGTCGCTGGCGCCGGTGATGACAATCGTCCTGCGCGTCATTGCGAGACCTCCACACCGGAGTGTATCGAGGACCCCGACGCAACGGTGCGCCCGCGCTCAGGTCAGCGAGTAGCGCACCGGAAGGTGTTTGAGGCCGCCCACGAAGGTGGTGGCGACCAATTCCGGATCACCGGTCAGTTCAATGGATTCCAGGCGGGGCAGCAACTCGGAGAAGAAACTGTTGACCTCCATGCGGGCCAGCGCCGCACCCATGCAGAAGTGCACACCGTAACCGAAGGCAAGGTGCTTGTTGGGGTCGCGACCGACGTCGAAGCGGAACGGATCGCTGAAGACGTCCTCGTCACGATTGGCCGAAACATAGGACAGCAGCACCGAATCGCCCGCGGCGATGGGCACTCCCCGCACGGTGGTGTCTTTGGCGGCGGTCCGCATGAATTCCTTGACCGGTGTCACCCAGCGGATCATCTCCTCGGTGGCCAGCGGCATCAGGTCCAGGTTGTTGCGCAGGCGCCGGCATTGATCGGGGTTCTCGATAAGGGCGTGCAGCCCACCGGAAATGGTCGCGCTGGTGGTGTCGTGGCCCGCGGTGGCCACGATCAGGTAGTAGGACACCGTGTCGATGTCCGACAACGGTTCGCCGTCGACCCGGGCATTCGCGATCGCCGACGCCAGGTCCTCGGTCGGGTGCTCACGACGAGACGCCGTCACCCCGTTGAAGTACTGGAACATGTCGAACAGCGCCGGCAGCTGATCCTCGTTGGTGCTCCCGCGTTTGAATTCGGAGTCGTCACTGCCGAACAACTCCTGGGTCAGCTTGAGCATCCGCGGAAAATCGGCCTCGGGCAGCCCCAGCAGCGACATGATGACGTAGAGCGGGTAGTTGACCGCGACCTCCTGCACGAAGTCGCATTCTGGGCCGACCGCCATCATCTTGTCGACATAGGTCTTGGCCAGTTCGTCCACCCGAACCTTCAACGCCCGCATCGCCTTTGGGCGAAACCAGTCGGAGCCGATCGCGCGCACCACCCGGTGCTGCGGGTCGTCCAGGTGAATCAGCGTCCGCACCCCGGCGGCCGCCTGCATCTCGTCACCTTCGGCGGTGGTCAGCACCGGCCGGGGCCAGTTGGTGAAGAGCATGTTTTCGCGTTCGATATCCATGATGTCGGCGTGTTTGGTGATCGCCCAGAACGGCCGGTAATTCGGGACCTCTACCCACGACACCGGGGCGTTGGCGCGCAAGTGCGTCAGCGCGGCATGCAGCTGCCGCTCGTCGGTGTACGCCAACGGGTCCGCCAAGAGCTTCGCGGCCTCGTCCATCGTCGTTGCACTCACTGGTGAGACTCCTCGATTTGGGACGCCTGGTCGACCTCCCGACGAGCGGCGTCAGACATTCGGGTAACTTTACAGTAAGCAATCCAGTATGTGACCCTGCAACGTGGCGATCGCAAGCGCGGCGTAGCCGGGCGCGGCGGGTCGCCACCAAAGGACTGGTCGCGCGACGAATCTCCGTGAGGTAGGACATAGGAATGGCGAAAGCCCAGGATTGGGGAGAAACGCTCAAGGATCTCGAGCGGCGCCGCCGGCAGGCGTGGGACATGGGCGGGCCGGAGCGGCTGGACAAGCATCGCGGCAAGGGCAAGCTCGACGCCCGTGCGCGCATCGACTACCTGCTCGACCCGGGCACGTTCCGCGAGCTGGGCACCCTGGTCGGCGGCGAGATCGCGGCCGACGGCCTGGTTGTCGGCTCCGGGGAGATCAACGGCTCACCGGTGATGCTGGGGGCCGAGGACTTCACCACCATGGCGGGCAGCATCGGCCCCGGTGGCAACTCGAAGCGCTACCGCATCGCCGAACTGGCGGTCCGGGACAAGATTCCGCTGGTGATGCTGCTCGAGGGGGCCGGCTTCCGGCCCACCGGCGGCCATTACGGCCGGACCCCCACCGACCTGCTGGCCCAGGCGCAATGCTCGGGCCGAGTCCCGACCGTCGCCGCCGTACTCGGCCCCTCGGCCGGGCACGGCGCACTGGTGGCGCCGGTCTGCGACTTCCGGATCATGAGCAGGCAGGGAGCGATCTTTACCGCCGGACCGCCTGTCGTCAAAGAGTCCACCGGAGAAGAGATTTCGAAGGAGGACCTCGGTGGACCGACCGTCGCCCTGCCGAGCGGCGTGATCCACAATGTCGCCGAGGACGACGAGGCCGTCCTCGACGACGTCCGCCGCTATCTGTCCTACTTCCCGCCGAGCGCATGGTCCTATCCGCCGCCGCTGCCCGCCGACGAGGCCGCCGAGCCGCGGCAGACGCCGGAGTTGCTCGACATCGTGTCTCGGGACAACCGCCGCGTCTACGACATGCGCGCCGTACTCGACGTCATCTTCGACAGCCCAGACTGGTTCGAGGTGCAGCCGCAGTACGGCAAGGCGATCATCTGCGGGCTGGCCCACCTCGGCGGTCACCCGGTTGCGGTTGTGGCCAACCAGCCTCAGGTGCTGGCGGGCTCCATCGACGCCGACGCCGCCGACAAGGCCGCGCACTTCATCATGGTGGCCGACTCGTTCCACCTGCCCATCGTCTTCCTCGCCGACAATCCCGGCATGCTGCCCGGCAGCCGCTCCGAGCGCAGCGGCGTGCTGCGTGCCGGCGCACGGATGTTCGCCGCGCAGACGGCCGCCACCACGTTGAAGCTGCATCTGACGCTGCGCAAGGCGTACGGGTTCGGGTCGATGGTCATGTCGCTGTTGGGCTTCGACCATCAGGTCGCGACCTTCGCCTATCCCGGGGCGACGATGGGCGCCATGAGCGCCGCGGCGCTCAGCCGCGCGTCACACGCCGGCGAGGACCTCTCGGCCAAGCTGCGCAACGCCGAGCTGGAGGCGTCCTTCCGGTCGGCCGAACACATGGGCTTCGACGAACTCATCGATCCCCGGGAGACGCGCGACGCGTTGCTCGCGTCCTTGAAGCGCGGCCTGTCCAGCAGGCAGGCCGCCGCCGAACCGGTCACCCGGACCGTCATCATGCCGTAAATTCCTCCGCCGAGCAGACGCAAAAGCACCTGATTTCGCCCGAAAATGGGCAATTTTAAGGGCTTTTGCGTCTGCTCGCGCTACCTGGCAGACCGGTAGGCCGCGACGATCGGCTCGAGCTCGTCGGGGGTGGCGCCGTGCATGATGACCGCGTCGGCCCCGTAGTCGAATTCCTTGCGGATGCGATCCACACACTGCTGCGCGGACCCGGTGGCCGAGGGCTCCAGCCAT
>NZ_LZKY01000264.1:0-4069 GCF_001673055.1 Mycobacterium sp. 1245801.1 | reverse complement strand
CCGTCGGCGTTGACCACGTAGGCGTCGCCATTGGATGCTGTGCCGGGAAGGTCTGCGTAGGTGTCGACCGAACCTGTGGGGCCGATCCCGGGAGGGCCTTGCGGACCTGTGGATCCAGTCGGACCAGTAGCGCCGGTGGGGCCGGTGGCCCCGGTCAACCCGGTCGGTCCCCGAGGACCCGTCGGTCCGGTAGGTCCGACGAGGGTGATACCGGTGCCGGCCGCCGGCCAGCCGGTCGTGGTGTAGATGTAGAGCTGTCCGTCGGCCGCGACGACGTACATGTCACCGACCGCTGCGCCGCCGGGAAGGTCCGCGTAGGTGGCCACCGCGTTCTCCACATTCAGCGCGTTGCCCTGATCGCCCTTGTCGCCCTTCGGACCCGTAGGACCAGCCGGCCCTGTTGGGCCTGTTGGGCCGGTGGCTCCCGTAAGCCCGCGCGGACCGGCCGGACCGGTGGCGCCCTGCCCGCCTGTGGGGCCTGCCGGACCGGTAGCACCCTGCGGGCCGCGGAAGGGGATGCCTGCCCCGCTCGCGGGCCACACCGTACCGCTGTAGGTGTAAACCTGGCCGTCGGCCTGAACGTAGTAGTGGTCCCCGGCAACAACTCCTGTTGCCGGCAGGTTGGCGTAGGCAGCTACCGTGCCCGTAATGGTGAACGCGGCGCCCGTGTCGCCCTTGTCACCCTTGTCGCCTTTCGGGCCGACAAACGGAATCCCGGCATCCTCGGCCGGCCAGCCGCTCGCCGAATAGATGTACGCCTGTCCGGTCGACGTGACTAGCCAGATATCACCGACCGTCGCCGAGGCGGGGAGGTCCGCGTAGGTGGCGACGGTGTTGGAGACCTCAAACCCGTGCCCCGGCTCGCCCTGCGGGCCTCGCTCACCCTGCGGACCACGGGGGCCGGTTGCGGCGACCAGCAGCGCGGGAGGACCGCTCACAAGTTGCGGGTTCGTCATATCTCAACCTCCATGGAAATGAAAAACGCGCATGCGTGACCCCGCGCGGGGCTATAAGATGCGCGAATGCAAGTGGTGAAGTGGTGGCATAGGGTTGTGCACGGACCCGCGAATGTGGCGCTGATCTATGACAAAGAGCCGCAGCCGTCTTGGCCGCGCGAGCCGGTGGCGCGTAGTGAGTCGTGCCCCTGCGGAAGGGTATGGCTCCACCGCGGCGTCGGCCCCGTGAAGCCAGGTTGGATTGAAGTCGTTGACCAGTCGATCGCGCAACGACTAGGGGCGCAGCGGGACGGCCATCGCTCCCCACGATGAGGAGCTGATGGTGGCGTTGAAGTTCACCGTTGCCGCCCCCGCTGCGTCTCCGATCATGGCCGGATAGGTGACACTACTGACGCCTGGTTGGATCCAGCGTGACGTTTGGTTGTAACCAGTGAAAGTGGTACCTGCAGCCCCGCTATAGGCAAACATTTGAAACACCCTCTCCCCCAGCGTCGACGCCGCAGATTGGGATGCGCTCGTACCGCTACCGCTATTAGTGGACACTGTCCCGAACCCGCTGGCGTTAAAGTAGGAGACGGAGTTTCCCGCATTAGCGTTACCGGCGCCCGTCACCGCGATCGTCTGGGAGCCCGTGGGTGGATTCAGCAGCCCCCACAAAGATTCATAAATAGTTCCCGTAAAGTTGAAATAACCGCCCAGTTGGGTCATTGGCGTACTGCCAACCTTAACGGTGAGGGCATTCCCCCCCTGACTGTTGACGCCCACGACTATCGCCCTGGCGTCAGCAGAGATGGCGTGCGACCAAGAGAAGCTACTGGAACCCGACGCCGCGCCAGCCCCCACGGCGTCGAATAACACCGGGGCTCTCGATCCGGTCAGCAGCGCATGTCTAGCCGCGAACATCAGTAGGTGTATCCCTGGCCGTATGAGCCGTACCAGTTGGTTCCATCCGACACGAAAGACAGGAGGTCCATCTTGCCCACTGTTGCCGTAATCGTCGGCGCACCAGCGGAACTCCACTTCACGCCCGTGAACGTTGCCGTGGTAGCAGTCCCCGATGACGGTTGCTTGAGCAGCAGAACAAACGAGGCGCCGGCCACTGCGGTTGGCATGGTGAACGTGCATGCGGTGGCCGAAGTTAGGGTTGCGGTGACCACCGTGCCCGACGCGATGCTGATAGTGGCGGTGGAGCCAACGGTCCCCATCGCGTTGACACCCTCAACATTTGACCAAGTGTCATCACCACGGTGGAAAGTGCCGCTGTTCGCGGTACCCGTGGCGGCGAGCTTCCCCTTGGTCACGTTGGAGTCAGCTATTTTCGTGGTAGTCACCGAACCATCGGTGGGTGTGCGCGTGTTCGACAGACGCGAGTCATTGCCTTCGCACGCGGTTCCAGAAGTGGTGCCGATAGCCAGACTACTTGTGCCAGCACCGATCACTGCGCGAGCGGCGGCCTGTGTGGCGCCGGCGGCCACGTAGGCGGGGACGTTTGTCAGCGCGCCCCAGTCGGTTGTGCCCGGGTCACCCTTCGGCCCCTGCTCTCCCTGCTCGCCCTGGTCGCCTTTGACGCCCTGGATGCCCTGCTCACCCTGAATCCCTTGCGGCCCACGGAACGGTACCCCTTGGCCGTCTGCCGGAAAGCCAGTGTCGTAGAAGTACAGCAGGCCGTCTGCGTCGACTATCCAGGCTTGGCCGTAGGACGGAGTGAGCGCCGCGAGGTCGGCATAGGTGGCGACATGTCCCTCAATGTCGAGGCTGACGCCGGGGGTGCCTTGGTCTCCCTGGTCACCCTTCGGGCCTTGTTCGCCCTGCTCGCCCTGAATGCCTTGAATCCCTTGTTCACCCGTGTCGCCTTTGTCGCCCTTAGGGCCTTGGGCGCCCTGCTCGCCTTGGATGCCCTGCGGGCCGCGGAAGGGGTAGCCCTCACCCTCGGCGGGCCATGCGGTTGTGTAGACATACAGCAGTCCGTCTGCCGTCACCACATAGGCGTCAAGGACATTCGGGCTCGCCGGCAGATCCGCATAGGTGTCCACCTGACCGGTCGGGCTGATGCCGGGCGGCCCCTGTGCCCCCATGTCCCCCGTGTCGCCCTTCTGGCCCGTCGCCCCGGTCGGTCCCGTGGCGCCGGTAGGTCCGGCCGGACCCGCCGGTCCAGCGGGGCCGGCGCCGCCCTGCGGGCCTTTCGGGCCTGGGGCGGCCACCAGCAGCGCACGTTCGGGCGCTACCTCGAGCGGCGGTGTCGCAGAGATGGCGATAACGATTTGCCCGTCAGTCATTTCGCACCGTCTTTCCGTGTGCCCCAACCTTGGTCAAACCGTCGGCGAAAATGATCTGAACCCGCCACGGGAGGCGCGCAGGGATCAAATCCATTGTCGTAGAGGACACTTGGATTGTGGCGTCATGCCCGGAAATCACGGCTTCGAACACCTGCTGCGTTGGCCTGGTGTCGATCTCCACCTGGACTGAAGCGCCGTCCGGGTAGTCGGCGATCTCGAACTGCGCGAGACCTTTGGAGTCCAGGACCGGGTCGCCGTTGTCGTCGACGACCAGCTCGCAGTACACGAACCGGAGCGCGAGGTCGTCGCCCTTGGTCAGTGGCAGGTCATAGACCGGCGCAGAGTTGAATAGTGCTGTCATTTGGGTTTCCCTTACGCCACTCGTCGGCCGACTAGATACACGATTCCGTTACCGCCCCAACCGGCCGCGATCTCACCGAACAGGCCCCCGCCGCCGCCGCCACCACCGCCGGGGCTGCTGCCAGTCGTGGCCTGCCCGGCGTCGGGGCCGCCCGGGTACTTGATGTTCAAGTACGTGATGGGCGCCTGGCCGGCCCCTGCTGTGTGCGCGTTGGGGTTGTTCGGGTTGTGCGTGAAGCCCTTACCGCCGCCCGCCCCAGCAGCAGCGGTCTTCGTCTTGCTGTCACCGTTGGTGTCCACATAAGTCAATGTGGTTGCCTGACCGTCGTTCCCGATTCCGCCCAGGTTAGGGCTGCCGCCAGCTCCGACGATGCCGGATATCAGGGTCATGTTGCTCTTGAAGTCTGTTCCGCGGACCAGCGTTCCCGTGACCCATGTGCCGTGCCAGCCACCTTGTCCGGTGAAGATTGAGTTCGC
>NZ_LZKY01000263.1:0-1239 GCF_001673055.1 Mycobacterium sp. 1245801.1 | reverse complement strand
GACGCTACCCCGCTGGTAACCTCTCCACGCCGGTTCAAGCCGACGCTGCGGTGCAATTTGCCGCCGTTCGCTCGTCGAGCGCCTGATCGATCAATGTGGTACTGGAATGCCGTCGCAGAGTTATCGAGCCGCTAGGCGCGCTCGCGTCACCAGGCGGATTCGCCATCGATGGTCGCGAGGTCTCGCATGGGTAGAAAATTACGGGCGGACGCCGTTGGCCGCTATTCACTATGTACTAGCCTCGACGCAGCGCAGACACGGCTTCATCTCACTAGCGAATCCCAGCGACGTCAGGCCGGTCCGACGACGATCTGCCTCAAACCGATGCTGACGGCCGCATAAAGTCGGTGGTCTTACGCCAGCGATCAGTCACCTTCGAGATAAAGAATCTGCGCCGTTCGCCGGGGTGAAGTGAGCGAAGCGCTGCCTCGGCTTAGCATTCGGACATGCGCGATATCGAAGCGATTGACGCCGATCTGCAGTTGGTGTCGCGCGCTTGGTGCGCGGCTTTGGTGGCAAATGATCACGCACCGAGTACCACCCTGATCGACCAGCTTCGCGAGGAGCGACAGCAGTGAGGCGCTGCGTCCGGAACTGACATGACCGGATACCACTAGAGGTAGCGTCGTAGCTGGTCGGAAGCATAGACGGCGGGTTGGCGGGTGGTGCGATGCAACTGATCGAGCTAAGCATTGGCGATCTCATCGCCAGAGCTGGCGGTGACCCATGGGCGATCAACCAGAGCTTGCAGGCCGGTAGCCCTTTTCAGATCTCTCAACTGGCAGAGGCTTTCCATGCTGCCGGCCGATGCTCCACCGCAGCCCAAGAAGAATTCGAACAGGCCCGCAAGCGCTTCGACATGGCCTGGAATCACCAGAACGGTGATCACCCGATCAACGATGCGGCTGAAGTGCAGCGGCTCGTCAAATCGCTTGGTGCACAGTCCGAGCAGTTGCCCAAAATCGGTAGCGACCTGGAGAACATTGCCGCCGCCTTAGCTGAGGCGCAAAAAGCCGGGGCACGCCGGATCGCCACGTTGGAACACGAGTTGCAAGGGCTCGACAACATCATCGACGCCGCGGAGCACGATCTGCAGAATGGCCACCCCGACGCGAAGACCGAGGCCTTTCTGAAGAAATTGATCGATGATGCGAAAGCCGATGCCGCCGATGACACACGAGATGCACTCAAACAGATGACATCTATCCGCGACACCTACACGCGATCGCTACGGCAAGC
>NZ_LZKY01000262.1:0-28615 GCF_001673055.1 Mycobacterium sp. 1245801.1 | reverse complement strand
GCCCCCTGCGGGGCATTGGGGTCCAGCGGCACGTTCTCGGCGCCGTCGGACTCCAGCACGATGCGGGCCGGCGGCGGACCGTCGCCGCCGCCCATCACCGAGCCGACCGTCGCGATCGCCTGTAGCGCGGTGAAGATGGCCTCGCCGGTGGCGGTGCTGTCGGCGAAATCCAGCTTCTTCAGCGCGTCGATGGTGGCCTGGTGTTGCGGGGTCGGCGGGACCAGCAGGTAGGGCGTGCCGGCGAACCCGACCAGGCCGAGGTTGATGCCGGGGTCAGCTGGTCGGCGAATTGCTTGCCGGCCTCCTTGGCCGCGGCCAGGCGGTTGGGCGGCACGTCGTTGGACGCCATCGACTCCGAGACGTCGATCGCCAGCATGATGACGGCGCGATTGCGCGGGATGCGCATGTCGTGGGTGGGGGTGGCCAGCGCGATGGTCAACAGCGCCAGGCTCAGCAGCGACACGGCGATCGGCAGGTGCCGCCACGGCGACTGCGGCACCGGGGTGTCGGTGTAGCGGTGCAGCCGTTGGCGGCGCCGGGCCGCGACGTAAACGTAGACGGCCAGCAGGGCCAGCGGCACCAAGCCGAACAACAACAGGCCCGGACGCTGGAACCCGTAGAGGGGCAGCGGGCCGATACCGGGAAGCGACACGTCACCCAACCTTCCCGTCCAGCCCGCAACCGTCAAACGATGGGACTACTCGCGGCGCAGCCGTCCATCGACGAACTGCTCCAGTTTCTCCCACTCGCGGACCGCCGCGGCGTACGGCGGTGACGGCTTGGTGACCGAGTCGGGCTCGAGCACGGCTGCCACCAACTTGCCCAGCGGCCGGCTGGTCTCGAGCGCCTTGTCGACGGCGGAATCCTCGGAGTAGTCGCCGATGTCGCGCAGCACCTCGACGGCCAGCTCCAACTGCTCGCGATCCACCGCGTCCGGCCCGTCGGCCAGGTCATCGGCCAGCCCGCTGAGCACGTAGATGTTGTCCTCGGTGATCTCCACCTCCAGCGAGCCGTCGGTCGCGGCGGTGCGGATGTCGTCGTAGGTGCTCAGGTCGGCCAGGTCGTGGTCGTGCTCGTCGGCCAGGTAGCGGGCCAGCGCACGCTCGGAGGTGAAGACGCTGATGCGCCCGTTGCGGCCCAGGAAGATCGGCTGGTCGTCCAGGTAGCAGCGCAGCGTGTAGAAGGTGCCAGAACTCGTCATGATCCGGATCGGGTCGATCCCCACCTGCAGCCAGAAATCCTTGTCGCTGCCCAGCACCACGGTGTCGCCGGTCGCCCGCTCCCCGGTGTCCTCGGCCTCGTCCTCGTCCTCGTCCTCGTCGTCGTCCTCGGCCTCGTCGTCGGGATCCGCGGCTTCCTCGACGGCCTCGGCGGCGGCGTCGGCGGCGTCGGTGTCCTCGTCGGCCTCGACCTCTTCGCGCTCTTCGGCGAGCTCGTCGGTGGCCTTCTCCGACAGCTTCTCGTCCACCTCGGGGGTGCTGACGATGCCGTCGATCGCGGCGAGCACGTCGTCCCAGCTGCGGCCGATGACCTCGGCGATCGTGTTCCAGCGTTTGGTGCCGGCCTTGCCGGTGAAGTGCTCGATGCCGCCGGAGACGGTGCCCAGGATGGGGTTGCCGTTGAAGAACTTCGACACCGCGGGCAGCTCGCACACCGAGCCGATGGACGACACGATGGCCAGCGTGCCGGCCAGCGCGGCCACCGACTCGTCGGTGGGCTTCTCCGCCACCAGCTCCTCGACGGCGATCAGGTCGAACTGCTTGTCCTCGGCGGGTTCGAAGGTGTGCGCGTGCGCCGAACGCAGCTCGTTCCACGACGGGTGGTCGGCCAGGTCGTTGTCGTCGTTCGAACGCACGAAGGCAACCAGGTCCGCGACGGAGGTGAACGCGAACAGGTCCTCGTCCTTGCCCAGGAACGCCTCCCACTCGTCGCCGGAGTCACGCCACCGGGGCGCCCACACGGTGTAGCGGTCACCATCGGACAGGCTCAGGCGGATGGGGACGAGGTCAGCAGCCATGCGGCACACAATAGCGACCTGATCTCTAGCCCCAGATATCGGTGATGGGCGCCGCGCTGGCGGCGTACCCCGTCTTGGGCAGTCCGTACATCTGCTCCACCGTGGACAGCACGTTGTAGTGGTTGATCTGTTCGCTGTAGCTGCCGGGCCGCACGTGCGCGCCGTAGAACACCGTCGGGATCTGGTTGCGGCTGCCGTTATCGTCCTCGTCGAACGTGACGATCAACAGGCTGTTGTTGGCCGCCGCCCAGTTCGCATACCCGGACAGGTTGCGGTTCAGCCACGAGTCGGCCTGCGCGATCGAGCCGTCGTGCATGTTGTCGTCGTTGTTGGGGATGACGAACGAGACGGTGGGCAGGCTGGCGTAGTTGCCCATCGGGAACGCGGAGAACGGCAGCGAGTTCGCCGCGGGCACGTTGGTGAAATTGGCCCAGGGCACGTGCTTGCGCGCGTACTTGCCCGCGCTGCACACCGGCGAGCCGGCCGCGGGCAGGCCTTCGGCGAAGCCGACGAATGTGTAACCCGCCGCGAGCAATTCGGATCCTAAGTTGGGTGCGGCGCCGCCGTTGACCGGGCACAGGTCCTTGTTCACCCCGAAGGTGTTGCCGGCGAACAGCGCCAGATAATTCGGTTCGCTGGGGTGGGTTTCGGCGTATGACTGGGTCATGTTGGCGCCGGCCGCGGCCAGCGAGGTGATGAAGGGCGCCGACTTGTTGCCGATGATGCCGTTCTCGGAGCGGTTCTCCTCGACGACGATCACGATGTGTGCGGGTTGCGGAATGGCCGCTGCCGCAAGGCCTATGCGTGCGGTCAACGGGCTGGCCGCCAGCGCCAGCAACGCTACCGCGGCCAATGGCCGCAGGCCCCGGCACGCCCGGCCGATCAGCCTTCTCGGACTTCGAAATTCGCCCAACACGCCCGGAGTATATGAACGGGCGCAGGCGTTTTCCTGCGACGTCCGCAGCGTGTCAGGAGGGCTTTGCCCGATCGTTATATACCCTCAACCCCATGGAAGTCTCCGTCATCGACCACCCGTTGGCCGCCGCCCGGCTGACGGTGCTGCGCGACGAACGCACCGATGCAGCCGGTTTCCGCGCCGCGCTGGGAGAGCTGACGCTGATGCTGGTCTACGAGGCCAGCCGGGACGCGCCGCGAAAGTCGGTGCGGATCCGGACCCCGGTGGCGTCGACCGTCGGGACGCGCTTGGTCAAGCCGCCGCTGCTGGTGCCGGTGCTGCGGGCCGGGCTGGGCATGGTCGACGCCGCGCACGCGGCGATACCGGAGGCCGAGGTGGGATTCGTCGGGGTCGCCCGCAACGAGCAAACCCACCTGCCGGTGCCCTATCTCGAGGCGCTGCCCGACAAGCTCGCGGCCAGGCCGGTGATCGTCCTCGATCCGATGCTGGCCACCGGCGGGTCGATGGCGCATACCATCGGCCTGTTGCAGCGCCGCGGCGCAACGGATCTCACCGTGCTCTGTGTGGTGGCCGCCCCGGAAGGCCTTGCGGCGGTGGAGGAAGCGGCGCCCGATGCCCGGGTGTTCACCGCCGCGGTCGACAAGGGGCTGAACAAGTCGGCCTATATCGTGCCCGGCCTCGGCGACGCCGGTGACCGCCAGTTCGGGCCCAACCTGTTCACCAGCTCTGCACCGCAGCGACCAGCCGCTCGCGCAGGGCGCGGGCGCGCCGCCGCGAAGCGCTCAGGTCGTCGTCGACCGCGCAGCGAATCTCCAAGTAGCACTTGAGTTTCGGCTCCGTCCCTGACGGGCGCACCACCAGCCTGATCGACGTGCCGTCGTCGCCGGCGGTAAAGATCAGCGCGTCGGTGATGTCGGTGAGCTGCGCGGGGTACCCGGCCGGCGTCGCCGGTGGGGCGGCCCGCCAGCGCCGCATCAGTTCGGCCGCCTCGGCGGCGTCGGCGACGCGGCGCGACACCGCGGCGACGTCGTGCACGCCGTACCGGCGGGCCAGCTCGTCGAGTAGGTTGCCGACGGTCCGGCCCCGTTGGCCGGCCGCGGCCACCAGGTCGCACACCAGCACCGCCGCGCTGATGCCGTCCTTGTCGCGCACGGATGCGGGATCGACGCAGTGCCCGATCGCTTCCTCGTAGGCGTATACCAGCGTGCCGCCGGGCACATCGGCGTCGGCGCGGGCCAGCCACTTGAAACCGGTGCGGGTTTCGACGTGGACCGCGCCGTGGTGCGCCGCGATCGCCGACAGCATCCGCGACGACACCAGCGTGCTGGCCACCACCGGTGTCGGCGTGTTGGTCGTGGACAGGATGTAATCGCCGAGCAGCCAACCGGTTTCGTCGCCGGACAGCATCCGCCACCCCTGTGTGTCGGGGATGCCGACGGCGCATCGGTCGGCGTCGGGGTCCAGCGCGATCGCCACGTCGGCGTCGACGTCGGCGGCCAGCGCCAGCAGCGCGTCGGTGGCGCCGGGCTCCTCGGGGTTGGGGAACGCGACCGTCGGGAAATCCGGGTCGGGGGCGAATTGCGCTCCAACGGAATGCACTTCGGTGAACCCCGCGCGCCCCAACGCCTCGACGGCGACCGCGCCGCCCACCCCGTGCAGGGGGGTCAGCGCCACCCGCACCGAACCGCTGCCGCGCCGCAACCCGGCCGCCCGTTCGAGGTAGCGCCGCACCAGATCCGTCCGCGCGGGTTCGACCGGGGCCCGGCCGATCTCATCGGCCGGCGGGGCGGCGGCCATGGCGGCCTCGATCTCGCGGTCGGTGGGGGAGACGATCTGGATGCCGCCGTCGAGGTAGACCTTGTAGCCGTTGTCGCCCGGCGGATTGTGCGATGCGGTGATCTGGACCCCGGCCGCCGCACCGGTGTGACGCACCGCGAACGCCACCACCGGAGTGGGCATCGGGCCGGGCAGGAGGTATACCGAAAAGCCTTGAGCCGCAAGCACTTCTGCGGTGACGGTGGCGAACACCGCCGACCCGTGCCGGGCGTCGCGTCCCACGATCACCGACGAGCCGCGCAGGCCGCGCCCGATCAGTACCTGCGCAAGAGCCCAGCTGGCCCGGGACACCACGGCGACGTTCATGGCGTCGGGTCCGCCGCGCACCGGGCCGCGCAGGCCGGCAGTGCCGAACGTCAGCGGGCGGGCGAACCGCGCGGCGAGTTCGTCCGGGCCGCAGGCGGCGAGTTCGGCGGCCGTGCGCGGGTCGGGATCGTGGGCGATCCACTCCTCGGGCGTCATCGCGCTAGAACCGGGGCAGCTGGGCGAGGATCAGGGCCAGCAGCGCCCCCATCCGGGTTGCCGCCGCGGCTCCAGCGGCCAGCACCTCGGCGTGGCTGAGCGGTTCGCCACTGAGCCCGGCGGCCAGGTTGGTCACCAGCGACACCCCGAGCACCTCGGCGCCGGCCGCCCGGGCGGCGATGGTCTCGTGCACCGTGGACATGCCGACCAGGTCGGCCCCGAGCGTCCGCAGCATCCGGATCTCGGCGGGCGTCTCGTAGTGCGGCCCTGGCAGCCCGGCGTAGACGCCTTCGGTCAGCGTGGGGTCGGCCTGGCGGGCGAGTTCGCGCAGCCGGGGCGAGTAGGCATCGGTGAGGTCCACGAACTGCGGGCCGACCAGCGGCGAACGGGCGGTCAGGTTCAGATGGTCGCTGATCAGCACGGGTTCGCCGACGGTCATGTCCTGGCGCAGCCCGCCCGCCGCGTTGGTGAGCACGACGGCGCGCACCCCGGCCGCGCAGGCCGCCCGCACCGAGTGCACGACGTGACACAGGTCGTGGCCCTCGTAGGCGTGGATCCGCCCGACCAGCACCAGCACCCGGTGGGCACCGATGCGCATCGACAACAGCTCGCCGGTGTGCCCGACCGCGGTGGGCGGCCGGAAACCGGGCACCTCGGCCTGGGGCAGCACGGCGGTGGGCGTACCCAGCGCCGCGACGGCCGGTGGCCAGCCCGATCCGAGCACGATGGCGACGTCGTGCTCGGCGATTCCGGTGCGTTCGGCGATGACCTCGGCCGCCCGGGCCGCGAGCTCGCCTGGGTCGGACGGGGTTTGGGTCACAGCGGGAGCCTAGCCCGGCGACGGCGAGCGCCGATGGCGGCGCGAGTGAGGAGCCGGGCGATCGAGCCTAGCCCGGCGACGGCGAGCGCCGATGGCGGCGCGAGTGAGGAGCCGGGCGATCGGCCCAGCGGTGGGGAGCTGTCGCCGGTATATGCCAGGATTTGCCGTATGAATCTTCGTAAGTGGCCGGTGGTTGGCCCGGTCATGGGAGCGGCCGTCGCTGTTGTGCTGTCGGTGGTTTCGATCACACTCGGCCCGGCGCCGTCGGCCAGGGCGGACTGCCCGAACGTACAACTCATCTTCATCCGGGGTACCGCCGAGCCGCCCGGCCTGGGGGCCGTCGGCGACGCGCTGTTCGCCGCGCTGCAACCCGCGCTGGGGTCGCGCAGCGTCGATTCCTACGCGGTGAACTACCCGGCCAGCTACAACTTCCTGACCACCGCCGACGGCGCCAACGACGCGCGCGACCACATCGCCCAGATGGTCGACCAGTGCCCGTCGACGCGGCTGGTGCTCGGCGGCTTCTCGCAGGGCGCCGCCGCGGTGTCGATGCTCGCGGGCGTGCCGCCGGTCGGCGAGCGGATCGGCAACTTCGGATCGGCGCCGGCGCTGGATCCCGCGCTCGCCGGCAAGATCCGGGCCGTCGCGGTGTTCGGCAACCCCGGCAACCGCTTCAACACGCCGCTGTCGTCGACGGGTGCCTTCGCCGGCCGCGCCATCGACCTGTGCAGCGACGGCGACCCGGTCTGCGTCGTCGGCGGTCGCGACCGGGATGCCCACCACGTCTACGAGGACCCGCCGTATCCCGGTCAGGCGGCCGGATTCATCGCCGGGCTGGTGTAGCTTTGCGGCCCTCCGGGCCGCCGACCGGTGAGTGACATACTGCGAGAGTGCCCACAACCCCGTTAGACAGTGTTGAGGCTGTGGTGCGGCGACGTGGTGCCGACCTGGTCGAGTTGTCCCATGCCATCCACGCCGAGCCCGAGCTGGCCTTCGCCGAGCATCGCAGCTGCGCCAAGGCGCAGGCGCTGGTCGCCGAGCGCGGCTTCGAGATCACCGCGGCCGCCGGCGGGCTGGACACCGCCTTTCGCGCCGACTTCGGCAGCGGGCCGCTGACCATCGGCGTCTGCGCCGAATACGACGCGCTGCCCGAGATCGGTCACGCCTGCGGCCACAACATCATCGCGGCGTCGGCGGTGGGCACGGCGCTGGCACTGGCCGACGTGGCCGACGAGCTCGGGCTGCGGGTGTCGCTGCTGGGGACGCCGGCCGAGGAGGCCGGCGGCGGCAAGGCGCTGCTGCTCGACGCCGGGGTGTTCGACGACATCGCCGCGGCGGTCATGCTGCATCCGGGGCCGGTCGACATCGCGGCGGCCCGCTCGCTGGCCCTGTCCGAGGCGACGGTGAACTACCGCGGCAAGGAATCGCATGCCGCCGTGGCGCCGCAGCTGGGCGTCAACGCCGTCGACGCGGTGACCGTCGCGCAGGTGGCCATCGGCCTGCTGCGCCAGCAATTGGCGCCGGGGCAGCTGGTGCACGGCATCGTCACCAACGGCGGGCAGGCCGTCAACGTGATCCCCGGCCGCGCGGCGGTTCAGTACGCGATGCGCGCGGTGGAATCCGATTCGCTGCGTGAGCTGGAGGGCCGGGTGTACGCCTGCTTCGCCGCGGGCGCACTGGCCACCGGCTGCGAATACGAGATCGACAATCCCGCACCCGCCTACGACGAGCTGCGGCCCGACGAGTGGCTGGCCGACGTCTTCCGCGAGGAGATGTGTCGGCTGGGCCGCGAGCCGGTCGCCCGCGAGTACGAGTCCGCGCTGCCCATGGGCAGCACCGACATGGGCAACGTGACGCAGGTGCTGCCGGGGATCCACCCGATCGTCGGGGTCGACGCCGGCGGCGCGATGGTGCACCAGCGCGCCTTCGCCGACGCCGCCGCCGGCCCCAGCGCCGACCGCGCGGTCGTCGAGGGCGCGATCATGTTGGCGCGCACGGTTGTTCAGCTGGCCCAGACGCCCGCCCAGCGCGACCGGGTGATGGACGCGCGGGAGCGCCGGCGGTCCGGGGCGCGATCATGAGCCTGGTCGACGCCGCCGATTCGTGGCTGGCCGCCCACCACCAAGACCTGGTCGACTGGCGCCGGCACATTCACCGCTATCCCGAGCTGGGCCGCCAGGAGTACGCCACCACCCAGTTCGTCGCCGAGCGGCTGGCCGAGGCCGGCCTCAACCCCAAGGTGCTGCCCGGCGGGACGGGGCTGGTGTGCGACCTCGGGCCCGAACACGAGCCCCGGATCGCGTTGCGGGCCGACATGGACGCCCTGCCGATGGCCGAGCGCACCGACGCCCCCTACGCCTCCACCATGCCCAACGTGGCGCACGCCTGCGGTCACGACGCGCACACCGCGATCCTGCTGGGCACCGCCCTGGTGCTGGCGTCGGTGCCCGAGCTGCCGGTCGGGGTGCGGCTGATCTTCCAGGCCGCCGAGGAGCTGATGCCCGGCGGGGCGATCGACGCCATCGCGGCCGGCGCCATCACCGGGGTGTCGCGGATCTTCGCCCTGCACTGCGACCCGCGGCTGGAGGTTGGCAAGGTCGCGGTCCGGCACGGCCCCATCACCTCGGCGGCCGACCAGATCGAGATCACGCTGTATTCGCCCGGCGGGCACACGTCGCGCCCGCACCTGACGGCCGACCTGGTCTACGGGCTCGGCACGCTGATCACCGGGCTGCCCGGGGTGTTGTCGCGGCGCATCGACCCGCGCAACGGAACCGTGCTGGTGTGGGGCGCGGTCAACGCCGGGGTGGCCGCCAACGCCATCCCGCAGAGCGGCGTGCTGGCGGGCACCGTGCGCACCGCCAGCCGGCAGACCTGGGTGGGCCTGGAGGAGATCATCCGCGAGACGGTGTCCGGGCTGCTGGCGCCGCTGGCTATCGAACACACGCTGCAATACCGGCGCGGCGTGCCGCCGGTGGTCAACGAGGACCTCTCGACGCGCATCCTCACCCACGCGATCGAGGCCGTCGGCCCCGACGCGCTGGCCGACACCCGTCAGTCCGGGGGTGGCGAGGACTTCTCCTGGTACCTCGAGGAGATCCCCGGTGCGATGGCGCGCCTCGGCGTGTGGCCGGGGGTGGGGCCGCAGCTCGACCTGCACCAGCCGACGTTCAACCTCGACGAGCGGGCCCTGCCGATCGGGGTGCGCGTGATGACCAACATCGTCGAGCAGTCGGCCGCGTTCGAGCGGTCCTAGGCGCCTACGAGGGCCGCGCACCCGTGGCGCGGACGACGTGTTCGGCGATGCGGGCGTACGTCCGCATCGTGACGTCGCCGGCGCCGCTCATGATGTTGTAGCCGTGGTCGACGCCGGCCACCTCGTGGTACTCCGCCAACGCCCCGACGGCCCGGAGTTTCTCCGCGTACCTGCGGGCCTCGTCGCGCAGCCGGTCGTGCTCGGCGGTCACCACCAGCGCGGGCGCTATGCCGGCGAGGTCGTCGGCGTTGCCGTCCCAGGCGGGCGACGCCAGCCGGTCGCGCCGGTGCGCCGGATCGGGAATGTAGGCGGTGTCGAAGACCTCGCTCATCCACGGCTTCATGATCGCCCGGTTGCCGATCGCCGAGGGCTTGTCGCGGCTGGGCGTGACCAGGTCCAGCGGCGGGTAGTGCAGCACCTGCAGCGCGATGTCGGGGCCACCGTTTTCCAGCGCGAGGCGGGCCGCCGCGGCGGACAGGTTGCCGCCCGCGCTTTGGCCGCCGACGCACAGCCGGGTGCCGTCCCAGTCGCGCTCGGCGCCGGCCGCCCAGCACACGACGTCATAGATCTGATGCACCGCGGCGGGGAAGCGGCGCCGCGGCGCCAGCGCGTAGTCGGGGTTGATCACCAGCACGCCCGCGTTGGCGGCCAGGTAGCGGCACCACGGATCGTCCTGCTCGGGGTGTCCGACCACGAAGCCGCCGCCGTGCACGTTGACGTAGACGGGCGGGTTCGTCGCCGCGGGCGGGTAATAGACGGTCGCGGACACGGTGCCCTCGCGGGTGGGGATCGCGACCTCACCGGTGCGGGCGGCGAACTCCGGGAAGCGCACGGCGGGCTTGGGAGCCGGGTTGATGGCGGCCGCGAACGCGCGCGCCACCGCGTCGGCGATCAGCGGTACGGACAGGATTGACAGCCGAATGTCCTTCGCGTTCGGGGCGCCTCGATCAGGCGCTGGTGCCGGGACCGATGTTTCGGGCCGGGCGGGTGCGCAGCCAGTGTACGTAATCGCTTGGCGCTCCGGCGATTTCGGCGGCGTCGGCCATCACCCCCAGGTACCGGGCCGACGGCATGCCGCCTTCCCAGGCGTCCAGCACGTACAGCCACGCCAACACCGGGTCGGTGTCGGTGTCCGACGAGATCCGCTCCACCCGGCACCGGATCTTCTTGTGCACGCCGAACTCCGAGCCCTCCCAGCGGTCCAGGTTGTTCTCGTCCGCCGGAGTCATGTCGTAGAGGACGACGAACACCTTGGACCCCGGGTCCTCGACGACGCTGGCCAGCGCGCCCTCCCAGCCGATGTCCTCGCCACCGAAGGTCAATCTCCACCCGTGCAGCCAGCCGGTTCCGGCCATCGGCGAATGGGGCGCGCGTTTCTGCATCTGCTCGGGATCCATGTTGGACCCGTACGCGGCGTAGAGCGGCACGGGGAAAGCTTAGACGTCCGACGCTGGCCGGTCTTCCCCCGAGCATTCGCGGGGTCCCCGCCGCTTCGTTAGGTTGGGGGCTGTGGTGACCCGCATCGTGATCCTCGGTGGCGGCCCGGCCGGTTACGAGGCCGCGCTGGTGGCCGCCACCTCACACCCCGACACGACCCGCGTCACGGTGATCGACTCCGACGGCATCGGCGGCGCGGCGGTGCTCGACGACTGCGTGCCGTCCAAGACGTTCATCGCCTCCACGTGGCTGCGCACCGAGTTGCGCCGGGCGCCGCGGCTGGGATTCGAGATCGACATCGACGACGCCAAGATCTCGCTGCCGCAGATCCATGCCCGGGTCAAGCAACTCGCCACCGAGCAGTCGGCCGACATCACCGATCAGCTGCTCGGGATGGGCGTGCACCTGGTGGCCGGCCGCGGCGAGCTGATCGACCCCAACCCAGGCTTGGCCTGCCACCGCGTCAAAGCCACCGCCCCCGACGGCGCCACCAGCGAGTACGAGGCCGACGTGGTGCTGATCGCCACCGGCGCCAGCCCGCGGGTGCTGCCGTCGGCGCCGCCGGACGGCGAGCGGATCCTGACCTGGCGCCAGCTCTACGACC
Source organism: Mycobacterium sp. 1245801.1 (assembly GCF_001673055.1). NCBI lineage: Bacteria > Bacillati > Actinomycetota > Actinomycetes > Mycobacteriales > Mycobacteriaceae > Mycobacterium > Mycobacterium sp. 1245801.1. The sequence goes on along the minus strand of NZ_LZKY01000262.1, from coordinate 17,267 downwards.
TCAAGGCGCTGCCCGAGCACCTGATCGTGGTCGGGTCCGGGGTCACCGGCGCCGAATTCGTGCACGCCTACACGGAATTGGGCGTGCCGGTGACCGTGGTCGCCAGCCGCGACCGGGTGCTGCCCTACGAGGACGTCGACGCCGCCCTGGTCCTGGAGGAGGCGTTCTCCGAGCGCGGCGTCGAGTTGGTCAAAAACGCCCGCGCGCAATCGGTCACCCGCACCGAGGACGGCGTGCTGGTCACCCTGGCCGACGGGCGCACGGTCGAGGGCAGCCACGCGCTGATGACCATCGGGTCGGTCCCCAACACCGGCGGCCTGGGCCTGGACCGGGTCGGCATCGAGCTGGGCCGCGGCGGCTACCTGACGGTGGACCGGGTGTCGCGGACCTCGGTGGCCGGCATCTACGCCGCCGGCGACTGCACCGGGCTGCTGCCACTGGCCTCGGTCGCCGCCATGCAGGGCCGGATCGCGATGTATCACGCGCTGGGCGAGGGCGTCAGCCCGATCCGGCTGCGGACGGTGGCGGCGACGGTGTTCACCAGGCCCGAGATCGCCGCCGTCGGGGTGCCCCAGACCATGATCGACGACGGTTCGGTGCCCGCCCGCACCGTCATGCTCCCGTTGCGGACCAACGCGCGCGCCAAGATGTCCGGGCTGCGACAGGGTTTCGTCAAACTCTTCTGCCGCCAGGCCACCGGCGTGGTGATCGGCGGCGTGGTGGTGGCACCGATCGCCTCCGAGCTGATCCTGCCGATCGCCGTCGCGGTGACCAACCGCATCACCGTCAACGAGCTGGCGCAGACGCTGGCGGTCTACCCCTCGTTGTCCGGCTCGATCACCGAGGCCGCGCGGCGGCTGATGGCGCACGACGACCTGGACTAGCGGTTAGCCTTGGTGCAGCACGTCCTACTGACCGGTAACCGAGGAGGAGTTTCCCCAGTGAGGAGTCCTGGTCGTGACTGATCCCACCCAGCGCAGCTCCCCGGTATCCGTGCTGGGACCGCGGCAGCGCCAGGAGGCCTGGCAGCGGTTGGGCGCCGAGCAGTTCGACGCGGTGGTGATCGGCGGCGGCGTGGTGGGGTCGGGCTGCGCGCTGGACGCCGCGACCCGTGGGCTCAAGGTGGCGCTGGTGGAAGCGCGCGACTTCGCCTCGGGCACCTCGAGCCGCTCGTCGAAGATGTTCCACGGCGGCCTGCGCTACCTCGAACAGCTGGAGTTCGGGCTGGTCCGCGAGGCGCTCTACGAGCGCGAGTTGTCGCTGACCACGCTGGCGCCGCATCTGGTCAAGCCGATGCCGTTTCTGTTCCCGCTGACCAATCGCATGTGGGAGCGCCCCTACATCGCCGCCGGGATCTTTCTGTACGACCGGCTCGGCGGCGCGAAATCCGTTCCGGCGCAAAAGCATTTGACCCGTGCCGGCGCGCTGCGGTTGAGCCCCGGGCTGAAGCGCAGCTCGCTGATCGGTGGAATCCGTTACTACGACACGGTTGTCGACGACGCCCGGCACACCATGACCGTCGCACGCACCGCCGCCCATTACGGTGTGGTGGTGCGCACCTCCACCCAGGTGGTCGCCATGCTGCGCGAGGGCGATCGGGTGACCGGCGTGCGGGTGCGCGACTCCGAGGACGGCGCGATCACCGAGGTCCGCGGGCACGTGGTGGTCAACGCGACCGGAGTGTGGACCGACGAGATCCAGGCATTGTCCAAGCAGCGCGGGCGATTTCAGGTCCGGGCGTCCAAGGGCGTGCACGTGGTGGTGCCGCGCGACCGCATCGTCAGCGACGTCGCGATCATCCTGCGCACCGAGAAGTCGGTGATGTTCGTCATCCCGTGGGGCAGCCACTGGATCATCGGGACCACCGACACCGACTGGAATCTCGACCTGGCCCACCCCGCGGCCACCAAGGCCGACATCGACTACATCTTGGAGACCGTCAACACGGTGCTGGCCATCCCGCTCACCCACGCCGACATCGACGGGGTGTACGCGGGACTGCGCCCGCTGCTGGCCGGGGAGAGCGAGGAGACCTCCAAGCTGTCCCGGGAGCACGCCGTGGCGGTGCCCGCGCCGGGTCTGGTCGCGATCGCCGGGGGCAAGTACACCACCTATCGGGTGATGGCCGCCGACGCGATTGACGCTGCGGCCCAATTCATTCCGGCCCGGGTGGCGCCGTCGATCACCGAGAAGGTCAGCCTGCTCGGCGCCGACGGCTATTTCGCGCTGATCAACCAGGCCGAGCACGTCGCCGAGTTGCAGGGTCTGCATCCCTACCGGGTGCGTCATCTGCTGGACCGCTACGGCTCGCTGATCGGCGACGTGCTGGCGCTGGCGGCCGACAGGCCCGACCTGCTCAACCCGATCAAGGAGGCGCCGGGCTACCTGCGGGTGGAGGCGCTGTATGCCGTAACCGCCGAGGGCGCATTGCATTTGGAGGACATCCTGGCCCGCCGGATGCGCATCTCCATCGAATACTCGCACCGCGGCGTCGACTGTGCTCGCGAGGTCGCCGACGTGGTCGCGCCGGTGCTGGGCTGGTCGGCCGAGGACATCGAGCGTGAGGTCGCGAACTACACCGCCCGGGTGGAGGCCGAGATCCTGTCCCAGGCCCAGCCCGACGACGTGTCCGCCGACGAATTGCGGGCCAGCGCCCCCGAGGCGCGCGCCGAGATCCTCGAGCCGGTCCCGCTCAGTTGAGGCCCGCGCCGCTTCCGGTCCGCGACGGCTTGGGCCCCGCGCGGGTGCGGCTGCGGGGCGGGCAGGTACTGGCCGAACTGACCGCCCGGTTCGGTGCGCGGGCCCGCGCCAAGGTGCTGGCCGGCGACGTCGTCGCCGCCGATGGCGCGGTAATCGACTGTGCCACAGTGCTTCCCGTCGGTGCGAGCGTCTACCTGTATCGCGAGCTGCCCGACGAGGTGCCCGTCCCGTTCGACATCCCAATACTGCATCGCGACGCCGACATCGTGGTCGTCGACAAGCCGCACTTTCTGGCCACCATGCCGCGCGGGCGCCACGTCGCGCAGACCGCGCTGGTTCGGCTCAGGCGCGAGCTCGGGCTGCCCGAGCTGAGCCCGGCGCACCGGCTCGACCGGCTGACCGCCGGGGTGTTGCTGTTCACCGCGCGGCGTGAGGTGCGCGGCGCCTACCAGACGCTGTTCTCCCGCGGCCTGGTGAGCAAGACCTATCTGGCCCGGGCCGCCGTCGATCCGGAGCTGGAGCTGCCGCGCGTGGTGACGAGCCGAATCATCAAGCGCCGCGGGCACTTACAGGCGTTCTGCGAGCCGGGCGCGCCCAATGCCGAGACGCGGGTGGAGCTGCTATCGCCGGACGGGCTGTACCGGCTGACGCCGCGCACCGGGCGCACCCACCAGCTGCGCGTGCACATGGCCTCGCTGGGCATCCCGATCGACGGGGATCCGCTGTATCCCGACGTGGTCGATGTCGCGGCCGACGACTTCAGCACGCCGCTGCGGCTGCTGGCGCAACGGATCGAGTTCACCGATCCGCTCACCGGTGTGCGACGCGAGTTCGTCAGCCGTCGCGCGGAGCCCTAGCCGTTCTTTTCGCCGGGGTGCTCACGCGTGTCGGTGGCCAATGGCATGATCGAACCTATGTTCGAAGATGTCACCGCGCGGTTCGATGAGCGGTTCGAGCAGCGTTATCCGTCGACCACGCCGGTGTCGACGGGGTTGCTGGAGCGGATCGGCGGCGCCGCGCGGGCGGAGAATCGGGCGGCGGCCGCGCTGTTGGTGGCGATCGGTGAATTGTTCGCCTATCGGTTGTCGCGGTGTGCCGAGACCGAGGAGTGGGCGATCGACACCGAGGCGGCGGTGGGTGCGGAGGTGGCCGCCGAGCTGCGGATCAGCCAGGGGTTGGCCGCCAGCCGGCTGCGCTACGCGCGGGCGATGCGGGAACGGTTGCCGAAGGTGGGTGCGGTGTTCAAGTCCGGGGATATCGACTTTCGGATGTTCGCCACCTTGGTGTTTCGTACGGACCTGATCACCGATCCTGACGTGTTGGGCGCCGTGGACGCGGAGTTGGCCGCCACCGTGACCAGGTGGCCGTCACTGAGCCAGGGCCGGTTGGCGGCGCAGGTGGACAAGGTGGTGGCTCGCGCTGATGCGGATGCGGTGCGGCGGCGCAAGGAGCGTGCGGCCGGGCGTGAGGTGTGGGTCGCCGAGATGGGGGAGGGGTTGGCGCATCTGGAGGGCACCCTGCTCGCCCCGGACGCCCATGCGCTGGACCGGCGCCTGAACGCGTTGGCGGCCACGGTGTGTGAGCACGACCCGCGCACCCGCGCGCAGCGCCGCGCCGATGCGCTGGGCGCGCTGGCGGGCGGGGCGGACCGGCTGGGCTGTCGCTGCGGGCGCGCCGACTGTGTGGCCGGCAAACGGCCCGCGTCAAGCCCGGTGGTGATTCATGTGGTCGCCGAGCGGGCCAGTCTGGGCGGGACCGGCTTGGCGCCGGCCTGCGAGCTGGGGGCCGAGGGCCTGATCTCACCGGAGCTGGTCGCCGAGCTGGCCGGCTCGGCCACGCTGGTGCCGCTGGTTCATCCCGGTGGTGCGCCGCCGGAGCCGGGTTATGTGCCGTCCAAGGCGCTGGCCGATTTTGTGCGGTGTCGGGATTTGACGTGTCGCTGGCCCGGCTGTGATCAGCCCGCCGTGAACTGCGACCTCGACCATACGATCCCCTACGCCGACGGCGGTCCGACACATGCCTCGAACCTCAAGGCGCTGTGCCGCACCCATCATCTGGTGAAAACCTTCTGGGGCTGGCAGGAAAAGCAGCTGCCCGACGGCACCCTGATCCTGACCTCACCGGCCGGGCGCACCCATGTCACCACCCCGGGCAGCGCACTGCTGTTCCCCCAACTCTGCGCCCCCACCGGCGATATTCGGGCGGCGGCCGCCAAGTCCGACTACTGCGCCGAGCGCACCGCGATGATGCCCAAACGCCGCCGCACCCGCGCCCAGGACCGCGCCGCGCGCGTGGCCACCGAACGCCGGCACAACCGCGACAGCCGACTGGCCCGGCGGGCCCAAACCCCGACCATGCCCGAAGGAGCGACCGGGTCCGAAAATTACGGGCCCGCTCCGCCGGGCGCCGACGACCCGCCGCCCTTCTAGCGGCATGGACGGCGCGGGACGGGGTAGCCAGCGGCTATGGACATCACCGTCACGTATGTCGGCAACGCCACCACCCTCATCTCGGCGGGTGGGCTGACGCTGCTGACCGATCCCAACTTTCTGCACCGGGGGCAACGCGCCTACCTTGGCCACGGGCTGGTGTCCAAGCGGCTCAAGGAGCCGGCGTTGCGCATCGACGAGCTCCCGCCGATCGACGCGATCGTGCTGTCACACATGCACGGCGATCACTGGGACAGGGTGTCGCAGCGGGGCCTCGACCACGGTTTGCCCGTCGTCACCACCCCGCACGCCGCCCAACGGCTGCACAGGCGCGGGTTCGCCCAGGCGCGCGGCCTGCGGACCTGGCAGCAGCACACGATGACCAAAGGCGGCACCACGCTGACCCTCACGTCGCTGCCCGGGCGTCACGCGCCGGGATGGAGCCAGCGCCTACTCCCGCCGGTGATGGGCGCCATGGTGGAGTTCGGGGAAGGCCCTGCAGCGCCCCGCCGCCGGCTCTACATCTCCGGGGACACCCTGCTGATCGAGGAACTCAAGGAGATCCCCGCCCGGTTCGACCCGATCGACGCGGGCATGCTGCACCTCGGCGGCACCCGGCTGCCGGCCGGCGGGCGGCTGCCGTTCGGGCTGACCGTGACCATGGACGGCCGCCAGGGCGCCGAGCTCGTCGCGATGCTGGCCCTACCGAAGGCCATCCCGGTGCACTTCGACGATTACGGCGTCTTCGCGTCGCCGCTGGCCGACTTCACCCGCGAGATGCAGCACCGCGGCTTGGGGGACCGGATCGTCGCGATGAACCGCGGCGCCTCGGTGACCGTGTAGTGAGGCGGCCGTTTTCGAGTAGTGCCCCTGGCCAGCAAATGTCAAATCGCCCTCAGCTTTGGGTATAGGGTGTCCTAACACCGGGCAGTCGAACTGGGAGGTACCGACCGCAGGTGACGGGCCTCGACGTGCAGAGTTTCAGGGTTCTTCGCGGCCCGGTCAACGCAAATTTGCTGAGGTGTTCTCAGCGTGGGCATTGTGAGACGTGATGGATCTTTTTGCACCCCCCGAGGTCACCTCGACGCTCATCCACACCGGGCCGGGCGCGGGCTCGCTGATCGAGGCCGCCGGAGCGTGGCAACGTGTGGCCGTCGAGCTGGAGAATTCGGTCTCCACCTATGCCTCGACGCTGTCGTCGCTGATCGAGTCCTGGGACGGGCCGTCGGCGACGGCGATGCTGCAGTCCGTCCAGCCCTACCTGCTCTGGCTGCGCGAGACCGCGCAGCAATCCGCGCAGCTGGCCACCTCGGCCGAGGCCGCCGCGTCGGCGTTCACCGCCGCCCGCGCGTCGATAGTGCCTCCGGCGGTGGTCACCGCTAACCGGACACGACTGGCGCAGCTGCTGGCCACCAACCGGTTCGGCACCAACACGGCCGCCATCGCCGAGACCGAGAACGAATACCAGACCATGTGGGCGAACAACTCGGCGGCGATGAGCCGCTACCAGGCGTCGTCCTCGCAGGCGACCACGCAGCTGTCGAAGTTCAGTTCGCCCCTTCCCGACACCAGCCCGGACGGCACCGCCAACCAAGAGGAAGCGGTGACCCAAGCCCAGCTCTTGGACGCCGGCAACGTGAGCCAAAGCCTGTTGGGCGCGGACTCGTCGCTCGGCGGCATCTTCGGCAGCGACGGCGACCCGAACAGCGGGTGGTTCGGCTACTGGAGCACCTGGGGCAACCAATTCATCTCGTCCGGCTTCCCCATCAACATGCTCAGCTACCTGGCGCAGAACTCGTCGGCCAGCGCGCTGCAGAGCGTGGGCGGCGACATCGGCACCGGCCTGTCCGAGGGCCTGGGCGCGGCGACCGCGAGCCTGTCCAGCGCCGTCAAGGACGTCGGCGCGGGAATGGCGCCGACCGGCGCGATGGGCGTCGGGGTGTCGCTGGGCAAGCTGACCGCGCCCCCCGCCGTGGTGGGGTTGTTGCCGGGGACCCAGACCGGGGTGCAGCTCGCGTCCGCGGCCTCGCCGCTGCCCGCGGCGGAATCCGGATTCCCGCTGATGCCGATGATGGTGCCGCCGACGGCGGCCTCGGCGGGCACCGGCTGGCGAAAACGCAAACAGCAGAAGTACGAGGACGTTGCCCTCGGCCAGGAGGTCAAAGGCAAAGTGATGCCTCGAAACCCATCGGCGGGATGACCCTGACGATGGCGCCCCGCGACTGCGGACGCCGTACACCGCCACCGGGCAGGTCGACGGCGACCAGCAGCAGGACGCCACGGTATCCCGCCGTCACTCACTCTGCGATTACCAGACGGGCCGACGCAGCGCGTTCGCCCCAACCACGTTCTTCCCCAAGGTAAAGGTTCATGGATTTCGGGATACTGCCGCCGGAGGTCACTTCGGCGCTGATCCACTCTGGACCCGGTGCTTGGTCATGGATCGAAGCCGCCGCCGTCTGGCAGGAGCTCAGCGCCGAGCTCGAGCAATCCGCCACCAGCTACACCGCGGAGTTGTCGGAGCTGATGACGACGTGGCACGGCCCGTCCGCCCTGGCGATGGCCCAAGCGCTCGAACCCTACCTCGACTGGTTGCGTGTCACCGCCCAGCAGTGCCAGCAGGTCGCCACCTCGGTGCAGGTGATGACCACGGCGTTCGAGTTGACGCACTGGACGGTGGTGCATCCCTCGCTGGTCGCCGCCAACCGGGCGCGGCTGGCAATGTTGTTGGCCACCAACTTCTTCGGGGTCAACTACCCGGCCATCGCCGAAACCGAGGCCGAATATCAGGCCATGTGGGTGAACAACTCGGCAGCGATGATCCGCTACGCCGCCACCTCGGCGAGCGCCGTGCAGCCGCCGACCTTCACACCGCCGCCGCCGGTCACCAATCCGGCGGGCGTGACGATCCAAACCACGCTGGTGCCCGCCACGACGACGACCGACTCCGGGATCATGACGGCCGCCGACATCTCCGGGGCCAGCGAAGACCTCGCGGCCTCCAGCGCCTTCGGCCTGGACCCGGACTCGGGCTGGTTCAGGTACTTCAGCGTGTGGGGATGGCAGTTCATCGCGAGCGGTTTCCCGGTCAACCTGCTCGCCTACCTCGCCCAGGTCAACACCGCCCAGGCGCTGCAGGGCGGCGTCGCCGCCGACGTCTTCGGCGGCCTGTCCGAGGCAACGGCCGACTTGTCTGCGGCCGACGCGAGCCTGGTCAGTGCCGTCGGATCGTCGATGGCGCCGCGCGCGACGCTGGGCATCGGCATCTCGCTCGGCAACCTGACCATGCCGCCCGCGACGGTGGGCATGCTGGGGTCTTCGGCGCCGGTGCAACTGGTGTCGGCGGCCTCCCCGCTGCCGGCCGGGCCGGGTCAGACGCCCATGCTCCCGATGGCCCCGATGCGCCCGGCCCGCGGCGCGGCGAGCGGCCGGCGGCGCAAGGGACGCGACTACGACGATATCGAGTACGGCGCCGAGCTTCCGGGCACCGTGATGCACAGGCCGCCGTCGGCCGGATAGCGCCGGCTGCGCGACTCCATCATGCGGTTGCGGACGATGTGCTCGACCAGGATGGGGACGAAGGTCTGCACCGGTGCGTCGATGAACCGTTGCGCCGTCTCGTCGCACCAGCGCCTGATCTGAGCGGTGCGCCGTTCGTCGCCGAGCCCCTCGTGGCGGGCCAGCTTCTCGGCCACGTCCCCCACCGACCGGCCCACCGCGGCCGGGACGCGCCTCGACACCGCGGCGGCGGGCGCGCGCACCGCGTCGAGTTCCCGGCGGGCGGCGTCCTCCTCGGTGTCCGGCCGGATGACATGCAGCGTGATGTGGCGGCCGCTGTCGCCCATCACGATGACGCTGGTCGGCTCGTCACTGGTGAAGCCCAGCAATTCGATTGCGTGCCCGTCGATTTGCGCCAGCGCCGGCGTGTCGTGCCAGCCGTTGCGGTGATACCCCACCATGACGATCCGCCCCAGCCGGTCGGACAGCGAGGCCGCCAGGCCCGGCAGCTCGTCGACCAGGGTCGTCGACCGCGGCCACCAGGCGCCGTCGACGTGCTCGGACACAGCCCGATAAGGCTTGAGTTGCAACCGGTTTGATCGCTCCATTGCACAAGATCAGCACGGCCAGTCGGCGGCCGCGGCGCGGGTGAGTGGCTGGCGGGTTTACCGATCGTGAACAACGGTTGAGAAGATGTCGGGGTGCAGATCGCTTCGAATGTTGTCGGCCAGGTGTGGCGCGGCGGCAAGGCGCAGGACGGCTTCGAGTTCGACAAGATCTCGGACTACCTCACCGAACCCGACACCCTGGTGTGGGCCGACCTGTGCGAACCGGACCACGACACCCTGTGCGGGCTGGCCGACGAACTCGGGCTGAACCACTGGGCGGTCGAGGACGCGGTCGCCGCGGCCGAGCGGGTCAAGGTCACCGCCTACGAAAGCCACACCTTCTTCACGGTCTACGCCGTCGACATCGCAACCGCTTCCGTCGATACGCCTGAGCGGATGCTGTCGATGCAACGCATCTCGGGATTCGTGCTGCCGCAGGGGCTGATCACCGTGCGGCTGACGCCCGACTTCGACATGGCCCAGGTGACCCGCCGGTGGCAGGAGATCGGCGGCCAACGCTACGGCGTCGGCGCGTTGGTGCACGGGCTGCTCGACGTGGTGGTCGACAGCCACTTCACGGCGGTCGAAGCCCTGGACGACTGCATCGAGGCCATCGAGGACGAACTGTTCGACGGCAGACCTCGCAAGGGCGTCTTCCAGCGCCGCACGTTCCGGCTGCGCAGGGACCTGGTGAACCTGCGGCGGGTGGCCCTGCCCATGCGCGAGGTCGTCAATGCCATACAGCACCGCCGCATTTCGGACGGATCCGATCGGCAGCTGGACCCGCTGTACGCCGACCTGTACGACCACGTGCTGCGGGTCTCGGAATGGACGGAGTCGTTGCGCGACATGGTCACCACCATTTTCGAGACCAATCTGTCGCTACAGGACGCCCGATTGAACACGGTCATGAAGAAGCTGACGGGATGGGCGGCCATCATCGCCGTGCCGACGGCCATCACCGGCTTCTACGGACAGAACGTGCCCTACCCCGGCTTCGGCACCCATGCCGGATTCGCGGCCAGCACCGGCGTGATACTCGTTTTGATGGTGGTGCTCTACGTGATGTTCAAGCGGCGCGATTGGCTGTAGGAAACCGGGGCTACTCCACCACGGACGGCGCCGAAATGCCTTGGTGCAGGCCCTGATTGATGTTGTCCCGCAGGGCCGGGCTGCCCGGCGGATCCGAATCCTGGCAGGCGCAACTGAGATGGCTGAAGGGGTTGGGGTCGATGGCCGCCGAGGCCGTGGCCCACCCGGATGCGCCGAGCGCGATTGCAACGCCCGCCACACCGAGCAAAAGTTTGGGAATCATGTTCGGCCCTGAGCTTCTTCGTTTTGCGATACCTGAAATTTTTTCGCGGTTGCATCACGAACCTGTCAACCGGCGGTAAATTTCAGGATCCGGAAGAAGCGGCCGAATCCGCGTACTTGGGGCAATACGCCTTGATGCTGACCCCGACGAAATAGCCGGCGTGGTAGCTGTCCAGGGTGCTGCTGGACAACACGTTGTTGGCAACCTGTTCCGGTGTCTGGCCCATGTCGAGTTCGTGGCACACGGTGTGCCCGGAGTTGACCGCGGTGTCGGGCGACTCGTAGTTGATGCCCTTGGCTTTCAGCGCGGCCAGAAATGCGTCATCGGCAGACGTGGCGTTCGCGGTCGTGGATGCGGCCAGCACGCCGAGCAGCCCGGCCACCGGCGCGACGCCGATCGCCAGGATCGAGCGCGCCCGGACGGGCTTGCGTATCTGGGTGGTCGTCATTTCTGATACTCCCGTGGAACAGAAGTGCCGTCGCTTGCTGAAGGCGGGGCTAGTTCGAATGCTTGCATGTCGCGGTGCCGCCGGGTGCGGGATCGCCGATAATGCGGTGTGTGCCACACAAGGGTTTGCTCCCGCGTCGGACGCGCGTTACCGGCGAGCCCGCGCCGGCGCGCTGCCGGTGATCTGACGACATGGCATACGGGCGGTGGCTGTGGCTCGCTGTGGTGGCGATATGCGTGGTCGGCTGCGGCGTGCGGCACGTGTCGGCGGCGAGCGCTCGAGACATTCCGGGCACCTTTCGATCCGGCGGCATGGACCGAACCTACATGTTGCACGTGCCTGCGGGCGACCCCGTCGGGCTGGTGCTCAGTTTGCACGGCGGCGGTGGTAGCGGGATCTCGCAGCGCGCCCTGACGGGCTTCGACACCGTTGCTGACGCCCACAACCTGCTGGTGGTTTACCCCGACGGTTACGACAAGAGCTGGGCCGACGGGCGCGGCGCCTCGCCCGCCGATCGCCACCACATCAACGATGTGGCATTTCTGGTCGGGCTGGTGACCAAGGTGCAGCACGACTACGGCGTCGCGCCCGGGCACGTGTTCGTCACCGGGATGTCCAACGGCGGCTTCATGAGCAACCGGCTGGCGTGCGACCGGGCCGACGTCTTCGCCGCGGTCGCCCCGGTGGCCGGCACCCTGGGCGTCGGGGTGGCTTGCAACCCGTCACAGCCGGTGGCGGTCTGGGAGGCCCACGGCACGGCCGACCCGCTGGTGCCCTTCAAGGGTGGGGCGGTGCGCGGGCGCGGCGGGCTGAGCCATTCCATCTCGGCGGACACCATGGTGGACAAGTGGCGTTCGGCCGACGGCTGCCAGGGCGATCCGGCCATGGAGGCGCTGCCCGATGTCCGCGACGGCACCGTCGTGCACCGCTACGAGTCCACCGGGTGCGCGGCCAACACCGAGGTGGTGTTCTACAAGATCGACCGCGGCGGGCACACCTGGCCGGGCGGCAAGCAGTACCTGCCGGCGGCCGTCATCGGCCCCACCACCCGCGCGCTGGACGGGTCCGAGGCCATCGCCCAGTTCTTCCTCGCGCACGCCCGCGACTAGCGGTGATCGCAAGCGCGGCGAAGCCGGGCGCCGGGGGTCGCCGCCATCGCGACTAGCGGCGATCGCAAGCGCGGCGAAGCCGGGCGCCGGGGGTCGCCGCCATCGCGACTAGCGCCTCAGCGCTGGCACGACGGGCACCAGTAGGTCACCCGTTCCGTCGCGTCGTCGAACTCGACCGCGGTGCCGCAGCGGCGGCAGGGCTGGCCCGATCGCCCGTAGACCCATAGCTGCCGGCCCGCCCGGGTGTCGCCTGTGGTGCACCGGTTCCAGCGGAACCTGTTGAGCCACAACATGTCCCGGGCGCGCGAGACCAGCCGGCGGGGATCGGCGATGTCACGCACCGGCGCGGTGGGCAGATGCCCGGTGAGGAAACACAATTCGTTGCTGTACACGTTGCCGACCCCGGCCAGCACCCGCTGGTCCAGCAGCGCCTCGGCGATCGGCCGGTCCGGGTCGGCGGTCAGATTGGCCGCGGCCAGGGCCGGGTCCCAATCTTCGCCCAGCAGGTCGGGGCCCAGGTGCGCGACGGCGTCGCCGTCGCGGTCGCGTTCCAGGACCTCCAGCACCCCCAGGTCGACGCCGACCGCCCGGGCGGTGGCGGTTTCCAGGATGATGCGCGCCCGGTGGTCGACGCGCTGCGCGCGCTTGCCGACCCGCCAGCTGCCGTCCATTTTCAGGTGCGAGTGAATGCTGGCCGGCCCCACCCGGATGAACAGGTGCTTGCCGCGGCTGAGCACCTCGTCGACCACCTGCCCGGTGAGATCGACGGTGGCGAACCGCGGCACCCGGATGTCGCAGCGGGTCAGCGTGCCGCCGACCAAATGCTCGCGCAGCACGGCGGCGGTGTGCCAGACGGTGTCACCCTCGGGCATGTCAGCGCAGCCGCATCCCGCGCGGCGTGCGGGCGAATCCGGCGTCGGACAGGGCGTCGGCCGGGCCGGGCCCGCCCGCGTTTGGCTGCAATGCCGGCGCCCCGTCGATGCGTTCGACCAGGATCGACGCGACGCGGCGGGAGGCGACCAGGTCGGCCAGCGCGGTGGCCGCGGCGTGCTGGGCGGCCGGGTCGTCGGTGAAGGTGAGCAGCGACCGGCCGCCGCGCTCGAGGAACCAGGCCAGCTCGCCGTCGACCAGCACCACCAGCGCGCCGGCCTTGCGGCCCGGGCGGGCCCCCTCGCCGCGGGCGCCCGGCCACGGCAGCGCGGCGCCGTAGGGGTTGGCCGGGTCCGCGGCGGCCAGCGCGACCGCCCGGTACTCGGGCCGTTCCGGGTCGACCCCGTCGGAGTAGGCGCGCAGCCGGTCGACGGTCGACGCGACCGCGAACTGCGCCCCGCCCAGCGACTCGATGAAGTAGCCGCGCTGACAGCGGCCCGCGTCCTCGAAGGTGCTCAGCACCTTGTACAGCGTGGCGAACCCGCCGGGCACGCCCTCGGCCGCCACCGCGCCGCGGGTCAGCACGCCGTGGCGGCCCAGCAGGAGCTCGGCCTGGTAGTGGGCGCGCAGCGTGGAGTCCGGCTCCGGGGCCGGCAGGATCGACCACCGGCCGGCCACGGTCGGATCGGCGGGCCGGGAGTGGGGATGCGCGACGCTGTAGCGGCTCAGCCGCGGCGGCCGGTGCGACCGGTGCGCGGGCGCCGAGCGCTTGCGGCTTCCGGTGCCACCGAGCAGGGCGCGCACCGGGGCGAACGTGTCGCCGGTGATCCAGCCGGCCCAGATCAGTTCCCACAACGCGGCTTTGAGCTCGGACTCGCCCAACCCGCTCTGGGTGAGCTGGCGGAAGAAATAGGCGCCGCCCGGGGCCAGCGTGTCCAGGACGGCGCGGTGGGCGTCGCCCAGCTCGATGTCCGCCGGCCCGGCCAGGGTCAGCGGCGCGGATTCGCTGGGATGCAACGCGATCCAGCCGTCGCCGGTCGAAATCGACCCGGCCCCCGACCAGGTGACCTCGCCGGTGGCGAGCAACTCGTCGAGCAGCGCGGGGGAGTAGTCGCGGACCCGGGGCGCCAGCACCAGCGGCTCGACCGCCGAGGCGGGCATCCGCACACCGGCCAGCTGATCGATCACCGACATCAGGCCGTCCAACCCGGAATGGCTTGGCGAGCGCGATGATTCGGCGGAGCCCACGCGATGCCAGGCCGGCAGGAACCGGCCGTAGGCGGCGGTGCTGACCGGTTCGACCTGGGCACGCAGCGCCGCCAGGGACCGCCGCCGCAGGATGCGCAGCACCTCGGCGTCGCACCACTGTTCGCCGCCGGCCACGGGCGCCCCGCCCGCCTCGGCCGCGGCGACGAAGTCACCGCGCACCAGCCGGCCGTCACCGGCCAGCCGGCCCAGGATGTCGGCGGTCACCCGCAGCCCCAGCCCGAACCGGGTGGCGGCCTCGGCCGTGGTGAACGGGGTGTGGGTGCGCGCGTAGCGGCCCAGCAGTTCACCCAGCGGGTCGGCCACCTCCTCGGTGAAGGCGGCCGGCACGCCGAGGGGGACCGCGATGCCGATGCCGTCGCGCAGTCGGCCGATGTCCTCGACGGCCACCCACCAGCTGCGGCCGGCGAACGACACCGTCAGCGCGCGCCGGGCCGCGCGTAGCCCCTCCAGCCAACCTCCCACGTCGGCGCCGCCGGCGCGGGCGGCCACCTCGTCCTCGGTCAGCGGGCCCAGCAGCCGCAGCAGGTCCGCCACCGCCTCGGCGTCGCGGGCGGCCCGGTCCGGCGCGAGGTGCTGAAGCTGGCGGCCGGTGGCGGCGATGATCTCGGGGTCGAGCAGGTCACGCAGCTCCACCCGGCCCAACAGCTCGGCCAGCAGCGTGCTGTCCAGCGACAGCGCGGCCGCCCGGCGCTCGGCCAGCGGGCTGTCGCCCTCGTACATGAACGCGCCGACATAGCCGAACAGCAGCGACGCCGCGAACGGCGACGGCCGTTGCGTCTCGACCTCGAGCACCCGCACCCGCCGCTGCGCGATGCCGGTCATCAGCCGGGTCAGGGCGGGAACGTCGTAGACGTCCTGCAGGCATTCGCGGATGGTCTCCAGCACCACCGGGAAGTCGGGGTATTTGCGGGCCACCTCCAGTAACTGGGCGGCGCGCTGGCGCTGTTGCCACAGCGGCGAGCGGCGCCCGGGATGCCGGCGCGGCAACAGCAGGGCGCGCGCCGCGCACTCGCGGAACCGCGACGCGAACAGCGCCGAGCCGCCCACCTCGGCGGTGACGATCGGGTCGATCTCCTCGGCGTCGAAGACGAAAAGGTCGGCGCCGGGCGGGGTTTCGGTCCCGGCCTCCGACGCGAAATCCGAAATGGTGTCGGGCAGCCGCACCACGACGCCGTCGTCCGACGCGGTGGGCTTCTCGTCGATGCCGTAGCGCTCGCGCAGCCGGCGGGCCACCGCCAGCGCCAGCGGCCCGTTCACCGGCAGCCCGTACGGCGAGTGCAGGATCACCCGCCAGTCGCCCAGCTCGTCGCGGAACCGCTCGACCAGCAGCGTGGTGTCGGTCGGCACCACCCCGGCGGCGCCGCGCTGCTCCTCGAGCAGGCCCCACAGGTTGTCGGTGGCATACGCGTCGAAACCCAGTTCGGCGCAGCGGGTGTCGAAGGCCGCGCGCTTGAGGCCGGCCAGCTCGCCGGTGAAGGCGCCGAGCGCGGCACCCAGCTCGGCCGGGCGGCCCAGGCCGTCGCCGCGCCAGAACGGCAGCCGGGCGGGCTGGCCGGGGGCGGGGATCACCAGCACCCGGTCGTGGGTGATCTCGGTGATCCGCCAGCTGGTGGCGCCCAGGGAGATGACGTCGCCGGGACGCGACTCGTAGACCATTTCCTCTTCGAGTTCGCCTACCCGCGAAGGCTTTTCGGCTTCGGAGGCCAGGTATACCGTGAACAGCCCGCGATCGGGGATGGCGCCGCCCGACGTCACGGCCAGCCGCTGCGCGCCGGGCCGGGCGGTCAGCGTGCCGGTGTCGCGGTCGTAGACCAATCGCGGTCGCAGCTCGGCGAATTCGGTGGACGGGTACTTGCCGCTCAGCAGGTCCAGGGTGGCCTCGTAGACGCTGCGCGGCAGCGTCGCGAACGGGGCGGCGCGCCGCACGGTGTCGAACCACCGATCGGCGTCCAGCGGTTCCAGCGCCGCCGCCGCGACGGTCTGCTGCGCCAGGATGTCCAGCGGATTGGCGGGCACCCGCATGGTCTCGATCTGGCCGGTCAGCATGCGCTGCACGCTGACCGCGCAGCCGATCAGGTCGGTCCGGTGCTTGGGGAACAACACCCCCTGCGAGACCTCGCCGACCTGGTGGCCGGCCCGGCCGATGCGTTGCAGGCCGCTTGCCACCGACGGCGGCGCCTCCACCTGGATCACCAGATCCACCGCGCCCATGTCGATGCCCAGCTCCAGGCTGGAGGTGGCCACCACAGCCTTGAGCAGCCCGCGCTTGAGGTCCTCCTCGACCAGGGCGCGTTGTTCCTTGCTGACCGAGCCGTGGTGGGCGCGCGCCAGTATCGGGTCGGCGCCGTAGGTCTGGCCGCTGCCCATGATGTGCGCCGGGGCGCCCCCGGCCACCTTCGGGTTGGCGTCCGTGGCGAGTTCGACGCCGCTGCGCTCGGCGTGAATCTCGTTGAGGCGGGCGGTAAGCCGCTCGGCCAGTCGCCGCGAGTTGGCGAACACGATGGTCGAATTGTGCGATTCGATCAGGTCGACCAGGCGGTTCTCCACGTCGGGCCAGATGGTGTTGTTCGCCAGGTTGGCCATGTCCGGCACCGGCACCTGCACGCTGAGCTCGACCGTCTTGGCCGACGGCGGGGCCACGATGGTCGTCGGTCCTGCGCCGGACAGGAACCGGGCCAGCTCCTCGGGCGGGCGGACCGTGGCCGACAACCCGATGCGCTGGGCGGGCTTGTCCTCGCGCAGCGCTTGTGTCAAATCCTGGAGGCGCTCCAGCGACACCGCCAGGTGCGCGCCGCGCTTGCCGGCGGCGATGGCGTGGATCTCGTCGACGATCACGGTCTGGACGCCGGCCAGCGTCTCGCGGGCGGCCGAGGTGAGCATCAAGAACAGCGACTCGGGCGTGGTGATCAGCACGTCGGGCGGGCGGTTGATCAGCTGGCGGCGGGTGGCGGGCGGTCTCGGCGAGCATGTGCACGAGGATTCGCCCGAGCGTCACCGAGCGCCGGTCTTCGGGCCAGCCGG
>NZ_LZKY01000261.1:0-22592 GCF_001673055.1 Mycobacterium sp. 1245801.1 | reverse complement strand
CGCACTGCAGGCCATCGAGCGACACCGCATCACCGTGCTGCCCGGGCCGCCCACCATCTACCAAACCCTGCTCGACCACCCGGCGCGCAACGACTACGACCTGAGCTCGTTGCGGTTCGCGGTGACCGGCGCGGCGACCGTGCCCGTGGTGCTGGTCGAGCGCATGCAGTCCGAACTGGACATCGACATCGTGCTGACCGCCTACGGGCTGACCGAGGCCAACGGCATGGGCACGATGTGCCGCGCCGACGATGACGCGGTCACCGTGGCCACCACCTGCGGCCGCCCGTTCGCCGACTTCGAATTGCGCATCGACGCCGAGGCCCCCGGGGAGTCGGGCGAGGTGTTGCTGCGCGGGCCGAACGTGATGCTGGGCTACCTGGAAGACCCCGAGGCCACCGCGGCCGCCATCGACGCCGACGGCTGGCTGCACACCGGTGACATCGGCGCCGTCGACGCGGCCGGCAACCTGCGCATCACCGATCGCCTGAAAGACATGTACATCTGCGGTGGATTCAACGTCTACCCCGCCGAGGTCGAGCAGGTGCTGGCCCGGATGGACGGCGTGGCCGACGCCGCGGTGATCGGAGTTCCCGACGAGCGGCTCGGCGAGGTGGGCCGGGCATACCTGGTGACCCGGCCCGGCGCCCAACTCGACGAGCAATCCGTGATCGCTTACACCCGTGAACATCTGGCGAACTTCAAGGCACCGCGGTCGGTGCGGTTCGTCGACGCGTTGCCGCGCAATGCCGGCGGCAAGGTGGTCAAACCACAACTGCGAGAGCTGGACTGATGGATCTGGATCTAGACGAAGACACCCTGGCCTTCCAGGCCGAGGTCCGGGAATTCCTGTCGGCCAACGCCGAAAACATCCCGACCAAGTCATACGACAACGCCGAAGGCTTTGACCAGCACCGGAAATGGGACCGGGTGCTGTTCGACGCCGGCCTGTCGGTGATCACCTGGCCGAAAAAGTACGGCGGCCGCGACGCGCCGCTGCTGCACTGGGTGGTGTTCGAGGAGGAGTACTTCCGGGCCGGCGCGCCGGGCCGCGCCAGCGCCAACGGCACCTCGATGCTGGCGCCGACGCTGTTCGCGCACGGCACCGAAGAACAGCGCGACCGGATCCTGCCGAAAATGGCTAGCGGAGAAGAGATCTGGGCCCAGGCGTGGTCGGAGCCCGAGTCCGGCAGCGACCTGGCGTCGCTGCGATCCACCGCCACCCAGACCGACGGCGGTTGGCTGCTCAACGGGCAGAAGATCTGGAGCTCGCGAGCCCCGTTCGCCGAGCGGGGCTTCGGGCTGTTCCGGTCAGACCCGGGAGCCGAGCGGCACAACGGGCTGACGTACTTCATGTTCGACCTGAAGGCCAAGGGGGTCACGGTGCGCCCCATCGTCCAGCTGGGCGGCGACACCGGGTTCGGCGAGATCTTCCTCGACGACGTCTTCGTGCCCGACGAGGACGTGATCGGCACCCCGCACGAGGGCTGGCGGGCGGCCATGAGCACGTCGAGCAACGAGCGCGGCATGTCACTGCGCAGCCCGGCCCGCTTCCTGGCCACCGCCGAGCGGCTGGTGCGGCTGTGGCAGGACAGCGGCTCACCCGAGGCGTTCGCCGACCGGGTGGCCGACGGCTGGATCAAGGCGCAGGCCTACCGGCTGCAGACCTTCGGCACGGTGACCCGGTTGGGCCTCGGCGGGGAGCTGGGCGCCGAATCCTCGGTGACCAAGGTGTTCTGGTCCGACCTCGACGTCGAACTGCACCAGACCGCGCTGGACCTGCTGGCCGCCGACGGGGAACTGACCAGCCGGTGGACCGAGGGCTTGCTGTTTGCGCTGGGCGGCCCGATCTACGCCGGCACCAACGAGATTCAACGCAACATCATCTCCGAGCGGTTGCTGGGCCTGCCGCGCGAAAAGTCCGGGGGCAAGAAGTGAAATTTGCGCTAGACGAACAGCAGCGCGACTTCGCGGCCAGCATCGACGCCGCGCTGGGCGCGGCGGATCTGCCCGGCGCGGTGCGCGCGTGGGCGGCGGGCGACACCGCACCGGGCCGCAAGGTGTGGGAGCAGTTGGCCACCCTGGGCGTCACCGCGCTGGCCGTGCCGGAGAAATTCGACGGGATCGAGGCCGACCCCGTCGACCTCGTCGTCGCCGTCGAGCGCCTGGGCCGCTGGTGCGTGCCGGGGCCGGTCGCCGAATCCATCGCCGTGGCACCGGTTTTGCTCGCCTCGGGCGATCGGGCCGAGCGATGCGCCGAACTGGCCTCCGGTGAGCTGATCGCCACCGTCGCCCTGCCGCCGCAGACGCCGCGCGCGGTGGACGCCGACGTGGCCGGGCTGGTGCTGCTGGCCGGCGAGAACGGCGTCACCGAGGCAACACCAGACGACGCCCACGAGTCCGTCGACCCCAGCCGAAAGCTCTTCGACGTGACCGCGACCGGGCCGTCGTGGCAGGCGGATGTCAAGCGCGCCTACCAGTTCGGCGCGCTGGCCACCGCGGCCCAGCTGATCGGTGCGGCCGAGGCGCTGCGCGACGGCGCGGTCGACTACGCCAAGCAGCGCACCCAGTTCGGCCGGGTGATCGGCTCGTATCAGGCGATCAAGCACAAGCTCGCCGACGTGCACATCGCCATCGAGCTGGCCCGTCCGCTGGTGTATGGCGCGGCGCTGACGCTGGACCCCCGCGACGTCAGCGCGGCCAAGGCGGCGGCGTCGGAGGCGGGGCTGTTGGCGGCGCGGTCGGCGCTGCAAACCCACGGTGCGATCGGCTTCACCCAGGAGCACGACCTGTCGCTGTTGCTGCTGCGGGTGCAGGCGCTGCGGTCGGCGTGGGGCACCCCGGAGCAGCACCGGCGCCGAGTGCTGGAGGCGCTATGACCACAACAGAAGAACGCGAACTCCTCCGCGAGACCGTCGCCGCCCTGGTGGCCAAGCACGCCGGCCCGGCGGCCGTGCGCGCGGCCATGGAGTCCGAGAAGGGCTACGACGAGTCGCTCTGGCAGCTGCTGTGCGAGCAGGTCGGCGCGGCGGCACTGGTGATTCCCGAGGAGCTGGGCGGCGCGGGCGGCGAACTGGCCGATGCCGCAACGGTTTTGCAGGAGCTGGGCCGCGCGCTGGTGCCCTCCCCGCTGCTCGGCACCACGCTGGCCGAGCTGGCGCTGCTGAGCGCGGCCGAACCGGACGTCACGACGCTGGAGGGCCTCGCCGAGGGCGCCGCGATCGGCGCGCTGGTGTTCGACGCCGACTACGTGGTCAACGGTGATATCGCCGACGTCGTGGTCGCCGTCGAGGACGGCCGGCTGAACAGGTGGACCCGGTTCGGCGCCGAGCCCGTCACCACCATGGACCCGACCCGGCGCCTGGCGCGGCTCACGGCCGAGGAGACCGAGCCGATCGGCACCGACCCCGGCCTGGCGGACACGGCGGCCATCCTGCTGGCCGCCGAGCAGATCGGCGCCGCGCAGCGCTGTTTGGAGCTGACGGTCGAATATGCCAAGGACCGAGTGCAATTCGGCCGGCCGATCGGCAGCTTCCAGGCGCTCAAGCACCGGATGGCCGATCTGTATGTCACCGTCTCCGCCGCCAAGGCCGTCGTCGCCGACGCCTGCGATGCCCCCAGCCCCACCAACGCCGCCACCGCCCGCCTGGCCGCCACCGAGGCGCTGAACGTCGTGGCCGCCGAGGGGATCCAGCTGCACGGCGGCATCGCGATCACCTGGGAACACGACATGCACCTGTACTTCAAACGCGCCCACGGCAGCGCGCATCTGCTGGATTCGCCGCAACAACTGCTTAAGCGGCTGGAATCCGAGGTACTCCAGACGCCGTGACCGACCGTGTCTCGCTGCGCGCCGGCATCCCACCGTTCTATGTGATGGATGTGTGGCTGGCGGCCGCGGAACGCCAGCGCAGCCACGGCGACCTGGTCAACCTGTCGGCGGGCCAGCCCAGCGTGGGTGCGCCCGAGCCGGTGCGAGCGGCTGCGGCGGCCGCCGTGCATTCCAACGAGCTGGGTTACTCGGTGTCGTTGGGCACCCCGGAACTGCGCGCCGCGATCGCCGCCGACTACCAGCGCCAGCACGGGCTCGACGTCGAACCGGATGCGGTGGTGATCACCACCGGCTCCTCCGGCGGCTTCCTGCTCACCTTCCTGGCCTGCTTCGACGTCGGCGATCGGGTGGCGCTGGCCAGCCCCGGTTACCCGTGTTACCGAAACATCTTGTCCGCCTTGGGTTGTGAGGTGGTGGAGATTCCCTGCGGGCCGCAGACTCGCTTCCAGCCGACCGCGCAGATGCTGGCCGAACTCGACCCGCCGGTGCAGGGCGTCATCGTGGCGAGCCCCGCCAACCCGACGGGCACCGTCATCGACCCGGCGGAGCTGGCCGCCATCGCCTCCTGGTGTGATGCATCGGGAGCGCGACTGATCAGCGACGAGGTGTACCACGGCCTGGTCTACGACGGTGCGCCACAGACCAGCTGCGCGTGGCAGACATCCCGAAACGCCGTGGTGGTCAACAGCTTTTCGAAGTACTACGCGATGACGGGCTGGCGGCTGGGCTGGCTGCTGGTGCCGGCCGAGCTGCGCCGCGCGGTGGATTGTTTGACCGGCAATTTCACCATCTGCCCGCCCGTGCTGTCGCAACTCGCCGCGGTGGCGGCCTTCACCCCGGAGGCGACGGCCGAAGCCGACGGTCACCTGCACCACTACGCGACCAACCGCTCGCTGGTGCTCGACGGGCTGCGCAGCATCGGCATCGAGCGGTTGGCCCCCACCGACGGCGCCTTCTACGTCTACGCCGACGTTTCGGATATCACCGACAACTCGATCGAGTTCTGTTCAAAGCTGTTGGCGCAGACCGGTGTTGCGATCGCACCAGGCATCGACTTCGACACCACGCGCGGGAATTCGTTCGTCCGGCTGTCGTTCGCGGGCCCGACCCACGATATCGAGGAAGCGGTGCGACGCCTCGGCCCCTGGCTCGCGGCGCGCTAGCGAAACCGCACGAGGCGCCTAGGCGTCGAGCACCTGCGCGATGCGCGCCTCGAGCGCACCCGCCTCGCCGATGCCCGCCACGTCGATGCCGAACCGCTCACCGAGCACCTCGACGACCGCCGCCGCGTCCTCGAGGCGGATCTTCTCGCTGCCATCGGCGCGGTGAATCGTCAGGTTCCGGCCGGCCAGGTTGTAGCGGGCGTCGTCGGTGGTCAACGCGACCATCAGGCTGGTCACGAAATGCGACGACGGATGCGTGGAGACGTACCAGCTGCCCACCCGCAGATCGATCTGGGGCACGCTCTGGGTGCCGAAGACGTACAGCGGTTGCCACTCGTCGCGGACCTGCGCTTGCAGCACCAGGCCGTCGCCGCGGTCGTTGAGCCGATACGGCTCGTGCGTGGTCTGCTGGGCGTTGCCGGTCTGCAAACGGATGGGAGACGTCAGCGTCTGGCCACCAAAGCCGACGTCGACCAAAAACGAACCCCGCGAGCCCGGGAACGTCACCGCCAGCACGGTGTGCGTCTGGGCGCCCAGCGGCGTCTCGGGTGGCTGCATCCAGACCACCCGGCCGGCCAACCGCCGCACCCGGAAACCGATTTCGGCAAGCGCGTAGCCCATCAGGCCGTTCTGCTCGTAGCAGTAGCCCCCACGGCGCCGGCGGACCAGCTTGTCGGTGAGGGCTTCCGGGCCAAGGTCGTCGACCGGCACGCCCATCAGCGGATCGAGGTTCTCGAACGGGATCGAGCCGGTGTGGGCGGTCATCAGCGCCTGTAGCACCTCGAGGCTCGGTTCGGCCGGACCGTCGTAGTTGATGCGGTCGAAGTACCCGTTCAGGTCCAGCGTCATGACTCCATTCTCCGGCCCCGCGGAGGCGCTCGAGCCGCGGGTGTCGACTTGGGTTGTTTCGTTCCTGTCGAATACGGCAACCCGGCGAACGGGGCCTTAGCGCTTCGGTATATCGACAACGGAGTCCATCATGAATACCAGCAACACCGTCTGGATCGTCATCGCCGCAGTTGTGGCGGTCCTCGTGATCGTCGCCCTGGCTATCGCCGCCCGCAGAGCCACCAGGCGCCGCCGCGAGCGGGAGGCCGAACAGATCCGCGAAAAAGCCAACTTGGAGAGCGCCAAGGTCGAGCGCCGCGAGGCCTTGGCCGCCGAGACGGCCGCGAAAGCCCGTGCCGCGCAGGCCGAAGCCGAGGCCAAGGCCGCCGAAGCCGCCCGCCTGCATGATCGGGCGTCAACCCATCAGACGGAAGCGGCGTCCTCGCGCGAACAGCTCGACGAGCAGTTCAAGCGTGCCGACAACCTCGACCCGAAGGTGAAGGCCGACAAGGACAGGGATGTCGCGGCCGGCGAGAACGCCGCCGGACGCGACCCCGCGTGGAGCCAGGAGCAGCCGATAGCGGACAACTCCCCCACGGTCGACATGTCCGCCGACCGCCGCGACCGGTAGGGCGCCGCTACAGCCAGGTGTCCCGCTACAGCCAGGTGTCCTGGGTGGTCGTCGTCAAAAACGCTTCCAGGTCGTCGCGCCACTGGGCGGGCGTCGTCTTGTCCGGTTCGATGCCGGTGTATTCACCGCGATAGAACAGCAGCGGCCGCGGCTTGATCTTGGGCGCCTCCGAAAGCGACTGCACCGCACCGAATACCACGAAGTGATCGCCCCCGTCGTGCGCGGAGGCCACCGTGCAGTCGATGTAGGCCAGCGAACCGTCGATGATCGGCGAACCGAGTTCGGAAGGGTGCCAGTCGATCCCGGCGAACTTATCGGGCTCCTTGGAGCCGAAGCGGGCCGAGACGTGCTTCTGCTGCTCGGTCAGCATGTTGACGCAGAACCGGCCGCTGGCCTCGATCGCCTGCCACGACCGCGACACCTTGGTGGGGCAGAACAACACCAGCGGCGGGTCCAGCGACAGCGCCGCAAACGACTGGCAGGCGAAACCGACCGGGACGTCGTCATGCACGGTGGTGATGATGGTGATCCCGGTGCAGAACTGGCCGAGCACGCTGCGGAACGTGCGCGGGTCGATCGGCGCGGCAGTCATGGCCTGAGAAACTAACCCTTGAATCCGACGCTGAAGTCGTGGCCCCACAGGCTGATCGCGGTGCTCTCCCGGGCGATCCAGTCGTCGTCGGCGACTTGTCTTCCCTCGCAACCGAATTCGATGTCGAACCCGCTGGGTGTCTTCATGTAGAAGGACAGCATCAGGTCGTTGACGTGGCGGCCCAGCGTCGCCGACATCGGCACCTTGCGGCGCAGGGCCCGGTCCAGGCACAGGCCGACGTCGTCGGCGTTCTCGACCTCGACCATCAGGTGCACGATGCCGCTGGGGGTCTGGCCGGGCATGAAGGCCAGGCTGTGGTGGCGCGGGTTGCAGCCCAGGAACCGCAGCCAGGCTGGGGGGCCGTCGGCGGGCCGGCCGACCACCTGAGGGGGCAGTCGCATCGAGTCACGCAGCTTGAAGTCCAGCACGTCGCGGTAGAAGTGCAGGGTCTCTGCGTCGTCGCGGGTGGTCAGCACCACGTGGCCCAGGCCCTGGTCCTCGGTGACGAACTTGTGCCCGTACGGGCTGACCACGCGGCGGTGTTCGAGCGCAGCGCCGTGGAAGACCTCCAGACAGTTGCCGGACGGGTCGGAGAACCGGATCATCTCGTCGACCCGGCGGTCGGCCAGTTCGGCGGCGGTGGCCTCCTTGTAGGGCGTGCCCTCGATGTCTAGCCGGTTCCGGATCTCTTGCAGCCCAGCGGCATTCGCGCATTCCCAGCCGGATTCGATGAGCCGGTCCTGCTCGCCGGGCACGATCACCAGCCGTGCCGGGAAGTCGTCCATCCGCAGATAGAGCGCGCCATCGGTGGCGCCCTTTCCCTCGACCATGCCGAGGACTTTCAAGCCGTATTCACGCCAGGCCGCCATGTCGGTGGCCTCGATACGCAGATAGCCCAAAGAACGGATGCTCATCGCGCACCTCCCAGGAAGTCGATCGTGAGCTTGTTGAACTCGTCGAATTTCTCCACCTGTGCCCAGTGCCCACATTGCCCGAAAACGTGAAGCTGTGCACGCGGAATGGTTTTCAGTGCGACCAGCGCGCCGTCCAGCGGGTTGACCCGGTCCTCGCGGCCCCAGATCAGCAGCACCGGCTGGCGTAGCCGGTGCACCTCGCGCCACATCATGCCCAGCTCGAAATCGGCTCCGGCGAAAGACATCCCCATTGCCCGCGTCGCGGTCAGCGATTCGGGTGTGCGGGCCAATTCGAAGCGCTGGTCGATCAATTCGTCGGTGATCAGCTTCTGGTCGTAGACCATCACCCGCAGAAACGCCTCGAGGTTTTCGCGGGTGGGCTCGGCGGAGAACCTGCCGAGCCGTTTGACGCCCTCCGTCGGGTCGGGCGCGAACAGGTTCACGCTCACCCCGCCTGGCCCCATCAGCACCAGCTTGCCGGCCCGGTCCGGGTAATCCAGCGCGAAGCGGACCGCGGTGCCACCGCCGAGCGAATTCCCAACCAGCGGAACGCGTCCCAGACCCAGCTGGTCGAACAGACCCTTGAGCGCCCGTGCCGCGTAGTGGTTGAACTGCCCGTGCTCGGCGCGCTTGTCGGAGTGGCCGTAACCCGGCTGGTCGACGGCCAGCACGTGAAACCGCTCGGCCAGCACCGGGATGTTGCGGGAGAAGTTCGTCCAACTCGCCGCGCCCGGTCCGCCGCCGTGCAGCAGCACCACGGTCTGGTCGTTGCCGACCCCGGCTTCGTGGTAGTGCAGCTTCAGCGGGCCGTCGACGTCCACCTCGGCGAACCGCGAGGTCGATTCGAAGGTTATTTCTTCGGTTGTCGAGGTGCCGGTCATTCGGCGCCGCTCCTCCTCATCGCTTCGCTCTGCATCGTCGCCGGCGCTAGACCATGGTGTCGCCGGGCGGCAACCCGAACTCGTTGTTCCCGAAGATCTGGTAGGCCCGCTCCGGGTCGTTGGCCGCGTGCACCCGGCCGGCGTGCGCATCGCGCCAGAACCGTTGCACCGGTTGGTCATTGCCCAAGGCCGTGGCACCGGACGCCTCGAACAACCGGTCGATGGAGGCGATCGCCCGGCCGGTGGCGCGCACCTGGTCGCGGCGCGCGCGGGCGCGCAGGTCGAACGGGATCTCCTTGCCGGCGGACAGCAGGGCGTACTCGTCGGCGACGTTGCCGCTCAACTGACGCCAGGCTGCGTCGATGTCGCTGGCCGCCTCGGCGATGCGGACCTTGGCGAACGGGTCGTCCTTGGCCTTCTCGCCGGCGAACGCCGCCCGCACCCGCTTGCCCTGATGCTCGACGTGCGCGTCGTACGCGCCGTAGGCCATCCCGACGATCGGCGCCGAAATGGTTGTGGGATGCATTGTGCCCCAAGGCATCTTGTACACCGGCGCGGTGTTGGTCTCATACCCGCCCGCGGTGCCGTCGTTCATGGCCTTGTAGGACAGGAACCGGTGGCGCGGCACGAAGACGTCCTTGACGACGACGGTGTTGCTGCCGGTGCCCCGCAGGCCCACGACGTGCCACACATCGTCGATGCGGTACTCGCTGCGCGGGATCAGGAAGCTGCCGAAGTCCACCGGACGGCCGTCCTTGATCACTGGACCGCCGAGGAACGCCCACGTGGCGTGGTCACAGCCCGAGGACCAGTTCCATGAGCCGTTGACCAGGTAACCGCCATCGGTCACCACGCCGGCACCCATCGGGGCATACGACGACGACACCCGGGTCTTGGGGTCCTCGCCCCAGACCTCCTCCTGGGCCTGCTGGTCGAACAGCGCAAGGTGCCAGTTGTGCACGCCGATGATCGAGCTCACCCAGCCGGTGGAGCCACACGCGCTGGCCAGCCGCCGCACCGCCTCGTAGAACAGCGTCGGGTCGCACTGCAAACCGCCCCACTGCTCGGGCTGCAACAGGGTGAAGAAGCCCACATCCTGAAGATCCTGAACGGTCTCGTCGGGCAGCCGCCGTAGGTCCTCCGTCGCCTGAGCGCGTTCGCGAATCTGCGGGAGCAGATCATCGATGCCAGCCAAAACCGACTGCGCATCACGCTGTTGAATGGACGTCACTTACGTTTGCCTCCTGCGCCAGACTTACTCAGCGGACTTACACCAGAGACTAGAACACGTTCCGATTTGTGTCGAGCAGGGTATTCCTGCGGCTGGTAGCGATACGAATCCGCTTTTCTGTAACATGTTCTAGTTGCCCGTGGCGATCGCAAGAGCGGCGGAGCCGGTCGCAGCGGGTCGACACGTTTTGCCGTGGCGATCGCAATAGCGGCGGAGCCGGTCGCAGCGGGTCGACACGTTTTGCCACGAAAGGAAGGGACGGGCCTTGACCGAGGCGATTCCCGACGAGCCACTCGGTGACCACGTCCTCGAACTGCAGGTCGCCGAGGTCATCGCCGAGACCGACGACGCGCGGTCGCTGGTGTTCGCGGTACCCGACGACGCGGGCGACCCCGACATCCCGCCCGAGCGGTTACGGTACGCGCCGGGCCAGTTCCTGACGCTGCGCGTTCCCAGCGAGCGCACCGGCTCGGTGGCCCGCTGCTATTCGCTGTGCAGCTCGCCGTTCACCGACGACGCGCTCACGGTCACCGTCAAACGCACCGCGGACGGCTACGCGTCCAACTGGCTGTGCGACCACGCGCACAAGGGCATGCGCATCCACGTGCTGGCCCCGTCGGGCACCTTCGTGCCCAAGACGCTGGGCGACGACTTCCTGCTGATGGCCGCGGGCAGCGGCATCACCCCGATCATGTCCATCTGCAAGTCCGCACTGGCCGAGGGCAGCGGGCAGGTGACGCTGGTCTACGCCAACCGCGACGAGCGCTCGGTGATCTTCTCCGACGCGCTGCGCGAGCTGGCGGCCAAATACCCCGACCGGCTCACGGTGCTGCACTGGCTGGAATCGCTGCAGGGCCTGCCCAGCGTGGCCGCGCTGGCCAAGTTGGCCGCGCCCTACACGGATCGGCCCGTGTACATCTGCGGCCCGGGCGCCTTCATGGACTCGGCGAGACAAGCGCTGGAAACGCTGAAAGTGCCTGCGGCGCAGATACATATCGAGGTGTTCAAGTCGCTGGACTCCGACCCGTTCGCGGCGGTGACGATCGAGGACACCCCCGAGGGCGACGAGCCGCCGGCGACCGCGGTGGTGGAGCTGGACGGCGAAACCCACACCGTGTCCTGGCCGCGCAACGCCAAGCTGCTCGACGTCCTGCTGGCCAAGGGCCTCGACGCCCCCTTCTCCTGCCGCGAGGGTCACTGCGGCGCGTGCGCGTGCACCCTGCGCAAGGGCAACGTGAGCATGGAGGTCAACGACGTGCTCGAGCAGCAGGATCTGGACGAAGGCCTGATTCTGGCCTGTCAATCTCACCCGGAATCTGATTCGGTAGAAGTCACCTACGACGAGTAGCCGCGGGGCTAAGTTCACCGTTGGGATCACCGGGAAAGGGAGCATCGATGAGGCGGCTGGTATCGGGATTCGCAGTCGTCGCAGTGCTGCCGATGCTTGCACCCGCCCCGGTGTGCGCGGCGGCCAGCAACACCGCCACCACGCTGTTCCCGCTGGACGGGCCCAACCAGCTGGAGACGCGGGCCGTGCTGAATTGCTTCAAGGCCGACGGCCACTGCGACTTCACCGCCGGGGCGGACATGCTGACGCCCGACGGCGTGACCGGCTTCCCGCCCGGCCTGTGGGCCCGGCAGACCACCGAGATCCGGTCCTCGAACCGGCTGGCCTACCTCGACGCCCACGCCACCGGCCAGTACGAGCGGGTGATGAAGTCCATGGGTTCCGACGAGATCACCACCATCTACATGGGCGAGGGCCCGCCGGAGAAGTACCAGACGAACGGGCGCATCGACTCCACCGATTGGCAGACGGGCCAACCCAAGACCGACAACAACGTCATCGCCTGCACCCACATCCAGGTGGTCTACTCCGGGGTCAACATCACCTCACCGAGCACCTGCGCGCAGACCACGTTCTCCTGACCTATTCGGGGTAGTCGCCGGTCTCGAGATCGTCGAGCAGGCTTGGACCAGTGGGCTTCCAGCCCAATCGCTGGCGGGTCAGTGCGCTCGACGAGGGCTGGTCGATAGCGAACATGGTGCCGAGCGGCCCGAAGACCGCGTCGGGGACGGACTCGACGGGCACGCCGACCCGGCGACCGATCACCTCGGCGATCGCCCGCATCGGGTCGCCTTCGTCGCCCACCGCGTGCAAAACCGAACCGGGCGCGGCCTTTTCGAGAGCGAGCCGGAACAAGGACGCGGCATCGTCGCGATGCACGGCAGGCCAGCGCTGGGTACCGTCACCGACGAAGGCCGACACGCCGCGCTGCCGTGCGGCCTGAATCAGGATGCTGCAGAAGCCGTACCGGCCACCGGCGTCGTGCACCGATCGCGGCAGCCGCACCACGGCCGATCGGACGCCTTGCTCGGCCAGGTCGATGACGGCCTGTCCGGTGCGTGCGCGTCCGGCCATCGGCCCCTCGGTGTTGAAGGGGTCGTCCTCGGTGCTCGTGCGGCCGGCGAGCGCCGGGGTGCCGCTGGCAACCACCAGCGGTTTACCTGTGTCGACGAGCGCGGCGCCGACCGCGGTGACGGCGCGAAATTCGTCGCCGATCGCGTCACCGATCATCCGGGTGAAGTCGTGGGAGAACGCCAGGTATACGACGCCGTCGGCGTCATCGGCCGCCTTCCGCATCAGATCGAGGTCGGTGACGTCGCCGCGCAGCGGCTCAGCGCCGAGCCCGCTGATGATCGCGGCCGCAGCGTCCGACCGGGCCAGGCCCACGACCTGATGGCCGGCGGCGATCAATTGTGCGACGACGGCCGAGCCGATTCCGCCGCTGGCGCCGGTGACGAATACGCGCACGAGTAACTCCTTCATCTGATGCGACTATTGTCCCATCACCCTACACCAGTGATGGGACAATGGTCGCATCACTAAAGTGGGGCCATGGCTCGCTGGGAACCCGACGCGCGCGCACGCCTGGTCGGCGCGGCGCTGGACCTGTTCAACGAGCGCGGCTACGACCAGACGACCGTCGCGGAGATCGCCGAGCGCGCTGGCCTGACGAAAAGCACGTTCTTCAGACACTTCCCGGACAAGCGGGACGTGCTGGCGGCCGGCCAGGACGCCATCGCCCAACTACTGCGCGAGGGCATCGCCGCTGCGCCCGCCGACGCGACGCCGCTGGCCGCGGTGTGCTCCGGCCTGAAGTCGGCAGCGGCGGCGTTCACGTCGTTCAACAAGGAACTCGCCCCCAGGCTCAAGGCCGCGATCGCTGCCAGCGCCGAGCTTCAGGAACGCAACGCGCTCAAACAGATCGGATTGGCGCTGGCGGTGGTCGAAGCGCTGCAATCCCGCGGCGTGCCCGAGCCGACCGCGGCACTGGCCGCCGAGCTGGGTGCCTTGGCATTCAAAAAGGCCTACGCCCGTTGGGCCGAACCCGGCGAGGACCAGGATCTGGGTGCCATGGCATGCCAGGAGCTGGAGGAATTGCGCTCTGCTGCAGCCGATCTCGGCTAGCGCGGCAGCCCCAGAAGTCGCTCCGCGGCGACGGTGAGCAGGATCTGCTCGGTGCCGCCGGCGATGGTCAGGCAGCGGGTGTTGAGGAAGTCGAACACCGCGCGGTCGCCGTCCGCCCGCCGATCGACCAGCCCGCCGCCCTCGGAGACATCCATGGTGAATTCGGCCAGGGCCTGGCGGTAGCGCACACCGATGAGCTTGCGCACGCTGGACTGCGCTCCCGGGTCCTGGCCGCCCACGGCCAGCTGGGCGATCCGCTGGTCCAGCAGCGCGCCGGTCTGCGCCGCGACGATCAACCGCCCCAACCGGTCTTGCTGCGCGGCGTCGAGGTCGAGCTCGGCCAGCAGCTCGAGCAGTTCCTCCATCGGGTTGCCCAGCGCCGTCCCGTTGGCCATCGCGACGCGCTCGTTGGCCAGCGTGGTGCGGGCCAGCCGCCAACCGTCGTTCACCTCGCCGACCACCAGCTCGTCGGGAACGAACACGTTGTCCAGGAACACTTCGTTGAACAACGAGTCGCCGGTGATCTCGCGCAGCGGGCGGATCTCGATACCCGGGGAGCTCATCTCCACCAAAAAGTAGGTGATGCCTTTGTGTTTCGGCGCGTCCGGATCCGTGCGGGCCAGGCACACGCCCCAGCGCGCCTTGTGCGCCGCCGACGTCCACACCTTCTGCCCGGTCAGGTTCCAGCCGCCCTCGGTCCGGACCGCCTTGGTGCGCAGCGACGCCAGGTCCGAGCCGGCTCCCGGCTCGGAAAACAGTTGACACCACAGGAATTCGCCACGCGTGGTGCCGGGCACGAAGCGCTCGATCTGCTCGGGGGTGCCGTGCTCGAGGATGGTCGGCGCCGCCCACCAGCCGATCACCAGGTCGGGCCGGGCCACGCCGGCCGCCGCCAGCTCCTGGTCGATCAGCAACTGCTCGGCGGGTCCCGCGCCACGGCCGTAGGGCGGCGGCCAGTGCGGCGCCTGCAGGCCCGCCTCGGCCAGCGCCGCCTGCCGCTTCTCCTCGGGCAGTTCGGCGATCTGGGCGACGGCGGCGGCGATCTCCGCCCGCTGGTCCTCGACCTCGCTGAGGTCGATACCCAGGCGGCGTCGCACCCCCGACTGGGTCAGCGCGGTGATGCGGCGTAGCCAGGCCTCCGCCCCGCCCAGGAACCGGCCGATGGCGTGCGCCCGGCGCAGGTACAGATGCGCGTCGTGCTCCCAGGTGCAGCCGATGCCGCCGAGGACCTGGATGCAGTCCTTGACGCTGGCCTTCACGGCGGCGATGCCGGTGCTCGCGGCCAGGGCCGCCGCGATGGAGAACTGGGCTTCGTCGCCCTCGGCGGCAGCCCGCGCGGCATCGGCGGCGGCCACCTCGGCCTGCTCGGCGCGGCACAGCATCTCGGCGCAGATGTGCTTGATGGCCTGGAAGCTGCCGATCGGCTTGCCGAACTGCTCGCGGACCTTGGCGTAGTCGACGGCGGTCTCCAGCGACCATCGGGTGATGCCGGCCGCCTCGGCCGCCAGCACGGTCGCGGCCAGCTCCTCGACGCGCTCGCGCTTGTCCGACACCACGGTGGCCGGCGCCGAGTCCAGCACCACCCGGGCCAGGGGCTGGGAGAAGTCGGTGGCCTGCAGGGGTTCGATCCGCACGCCCTCGCCGCCGGTGTCGATCAGCAGCCACTTGCCGTCGGCCGGCGCCAGCAGCACCGCGCCGTCGGCTACGCCCAGCGCGAAGGGCAGCGTGCCCGACGCCGTCGACGTTGCGCCGTCGAACTCGACGTCGCCTTCCAGCGCCAGCCCGGCGAAGCGCTCCCCGGCGGCGAGGGCGCCCAACAACTCGGGATCCGAGATCACCAATGTGGCCAGCGCGGTGGTGGCGACCGGCCCGGGGATCAGCGCCTTCGCCGCCTCCTCGACCATCGCGCACAGGTCTTCGATGCTGCCGTCCGCCCCGCCGAACTCCTCGGGGATAGCGACGCCGAAGATGCCCAGCTCGGCCAGCCGGGAGAACACCGGCCGCCAGGCGTCGGGCTTGCCCTGCTCCACGTCGCGGATCGCCGCGGTGCCGCCCGGCCCCGACGTCGAATTGCGGGCCCAGTCGCGCACCAGGGCCCGCGCGGCAAACTGTTCGTCGGTGACGGTCGCTACCACGTGAGAGCCCTCCGCGTCCTTGACTCGGCGTGACAGGGGCGTCGAAACCCCTGTCCTGATTGTGCGATCTGCCCGCCCAGCGGGTATGCCTTCGGCACGTGTTGGCACGCAACCCGCGCTCTTCGAGACTAGAACGTGTTCTAATAGTGCCAGTGATCGACCGTCAAGTCGAACGCCATTACAGCAGCACAGCGCTTGTCCGCGGCGGTATGGAGGTGGGAAATTCACACGCAGAATGCGTATCGTTTGCAAACGAACCGCCGGGAACAGGAGCAAACCGTCACATGCCAGCCAACGCAAATCCGAGCCGCGTTTCTGACGCGCAGCCGCGCGAGGTTCTGAACGTGGCGGTACTGGCGGAGTCCGAACTGGGGTCGGAGGCGCAGCGGGAACGCCGCAAGCGCATCCTGGACGCCACCATGGCCATCGCCTCCAAGGGCGGTTACGAGGCAGTTCAGATGCGTGCGGTGGCCGATCGCGCCGACGTCGCGGTGGGGACGCTGTACCGGTATTTCCCGTCGAAGGTGCACCTGCTGGTGTCGGCGCTGGGCCGCGAGTTCAGCCGCATCGACGCCAAGACGGACCGCTCGGCGATGACCGGGGGCACGCCCTTTCAGCGGCTGAACTTCATGGTGGGCAAGCTCAACCGCGCAATGCAGCGCAACCCCCTGTTGACCGAGGCGATGACCCGGGCCTACGTGTTCGCCGACGCGTCGGCGGCCAGCGAGGTCGACCAGGTGGAGAAGCTCATCGATTCGATGTTCGCGCGGGCGATGGCCGACGGCGAACCGACCGAGGACCAGTACCACATCGCCCGGGTGATCTCCGACGTGTGGCTGTCGAACCTGCTGGCGTGGCTCACCCGGCGGGCCTCGGCCACCGACGTCAGCAAGCGGCTGGACCTGGCCGTGCGGCTGCTGATCGGCGACCAGGACTCGAAGTAGCTTTGCTCACGCCGGCGGGCCGGCGGTGCGGCCCCGGATGAGTTCGGTGTCCAACAGTTCGATGGCGGGCAGGCCCGAGCGCGGCGGCTTCAACAGCAGCTCCCCGGCCCGGCGGCCCTTCTGCAGGCTGGACTGCGACACCGTGGTCAGCCCGCGGTTGATGGCCTCGGGCACGCCGTCGAAGCCGGTGACGGTCATCTGCCCCGGCACGTAAATGCCGTGGGCGCGCAGGTAATCCATGGCCGACAGCGCCAGGATGTCGGCGGTGCACATGAGCGCGGTGATCCGCGGATTGGCCTCCAGCGCCGCCTTGGCGGCCGCGCCGCCCGATTCGGGCAGGTGCTCGTAGCTCTCCACCACGGTCAACGAATCGGGCTGCACGCCGGCGGCCGTCATCGCTTCCCACACGCCGACGATGCGCTCGCGTTGCACGTCGAACGCGGGTGAGCGGAGCCGGTCGGCGTCTACCAGGCCCTGGCGCCGGTCCCGGCCCAGCCGCATGGTCAGCAGCCCGATCTCGCGATGCCCCAGGCCCAGCACATAGTCGGCGAGCTCACGCATCGCCGCGCGGTCGTCGATGCCCACCCGCGAGACGCCGGGCAGCCCCTTGGGCTGGTCGACCACCACTATCGGCAGCCGGCGCTGCAACACCACCTGCAGGTAGGGATCCTCGTCGCACACCGAATAGACCACGAAGCCATCCACGCCGGCCGAAAGCACCGCGGCCGTGCCGTCTTTGAGGCTGCGGCTGGGTCCGACAGCGACCAGCAGCAGCCCCTGCCCCAGCGCTTCGCAGGACTGGGCCACGCCGGTGACGAAGTCGCGTGCGGCGGGGTCGCTGAAGAAGTAGGGCAGCGGTTCGGCCATCACCAGACCGGCCGCGCCCGCCTTGCGGGTCCGCAACGAACGCGCCACCGGGTCGGGGCCGGCGTAGCCCAGCCGCTTGGCCGTCGCGAGCACGCGCTCGCGCAGGTCCGGGGAGAGCTGATCGGGTCGGTTGA
The DNA here is from genome assembly GCF_001673055.1 of Mycobacterium sp. 1245801.1. NCBI lineage: Bacteria > Bacillati > Actinomycetota > Actinomycetes > Mycobacteriales > Mycobacteriaceae > Mycobacterium > Mycobacterium sp. 1245801.1. The sequence continues at coordinate 4,968 of NZ_LZKY01000261.1, read as the reverse complement.
AGGCATTCGAGATCGTCGTGCGCGAAACGTTGAGCTCGTCCGCCAATGACGCCAGAGTCGCACGCCGGCGCGGTGTGGGACTCACGTTCGGTGAGGCTACAGCGGATCGGGGCCCGTGCGTACGTGCTTCAGCTTGCGGCTTTGTAATGGAAACGGTTTTCATTAGTATTGTGGATCGGCTGACTGGCCGGCGGGAGGAAAACGGACGTGCACATGGCACCGACGCGGCAACGAACGGCTAAGGCCAGAACCGCCGACGCGACGCGATGGCTGGCGGCCGCGCTGGCGGTGGCCGGCGGCGCGGTGCTCACCGGCTGTGTCGGTTCGGCGCATTCGCGCGCGCTCTCCGTCGTCGCCTCCACCGACGTGTGGGGCAGCGTGGCGCGCGCCGTCACCGGCCGCCACGTCGCCGTCAAATCCATTCTCAGCGGGGCGGACATCGACCCCCACTCTTATGAGGTCAGTCCCGCCGACGCCGCCGCGATCGCCGACGCCCCGCTGGTGGTCTTCAACGGCGGCGGGTACGACGGGTGGGTCGACGACGTGCTGGCCCGCCACCCGGACGCCAAGCCGGTCAACGCCTACTCGTTTCTGAACAACGACGGAGCACCCCGCAACGAGCACGTCTTCTACGACCTGGACGTCGCCAAAGCGGTGGCGAGCACCATCGCCGAGCGCCTCGCGACGATCGACGCGGGCAACGCCGCCGACTATCGGTCCAACGCCGTCGCGTTCGGCCGCGACGCCGACTCGATCGCCGGCGCCGAACACGCCATCGCGACCGCCTATCCCAACACCTCGGTGGTCGCGACCGAACCGGTCGCGTTCTACCTACTTAAGGCCACGGGCCTGGCGAACCGGACCCCGCCCGCGTTCGAGGCGGCCATCGAGAACGAGACCGATCCGGCACCGGCCGACATGGCGGTGGTCCTCGACCTGGTCAACCGTCGTCAGGTGTCGGCGGTGCTGGTCAACCCGCAGACCTCCACCACCGCGATCAACGGTCTGCGCGACGCCGCACGGCACGCGGGCGTCCCGGTCACCGACGTGTCCGAAACGCTGACCGAAGGCACGGAATACCTTGCCTGGCAACGCAACACGGTCAATCAGCTGCAGTCCGCGCTGCGGTCGAGCCGGACCGTACCGTCGTGAGCCTCGAACCGGCCATCGAGAACCCCGCGGAAACGGTTTCGCTGCGCGGGGCGCGGCTGTCCTTCGGCGACCGGGTGCTGTGGGACCACCTGGACCTGTCGGTGTCGCGCGGCGAATTCATCGCGGTGCTGGGCCCCAACGGCAGCGGCAAGACGTCGCTGCTCAAGGTGCTGTTGGGGCAGCTGCCGCTGAGCGCCGGTGTCGGGCTGGTGGACGGCAAGCCGATCACGTCGGGCAGCGGACGCATCGGCTATGTGCCCCAACACCATCCGATGGACGCCGACGTGATGCTGCGCGGGCGCGACCTGGTGCGGCTGGGCATCGACGGGCCGCGCTGGGGCGCCATCCCGCTGCGGTCGGCCGATCGGGCCCGCCGGCGCGCGGCCGTGCGCCAGGCGCTGCGCCAGGTCAACGGCGAACACCTGGCCGACGTCCGGGTGGGGACGATGTCGGGCGGCGAGTTGCAGCGGGTGCGCATCGCCCAGGCACTGGTCAGCGACCCGCTGCTGTTGCTGTGCGACGAACCGCTGCTGACGTTGGATCCGGCCAACGCCAGGCTGGTGTCGGCGCTGATCGAGCGGCGCCGCCAGGACGCCGCGACCACCGTCATCGTCGTCACCCACGAGATCAACCCGATCCTGCCGTACGTGGACCGGCTGCTGTATCTGGTCGACGGCCGGTTCGAGATCGGCACGGTCGAGCAGGTGATGACCAGCCAGACCCTTTCGGCGCTATACCAATCCGACATCCAGGTGGTGAAGGTCAAGGACGGCTACGTGGTGGCCGGCGCTCGTGACGATGGGTACCACTGATGGAACATCGGCTCACCGGCCTGCTGAACCACCTGTTCTCCTTCGACATCACCGCCCACCTGCTCGCCCACGACTTCGTGCAGCAGGCGCTGTTGGCGGCCGCCCTGCTGGGCCTGGTGGCCGGGCTGATCGGGCCGTTCATCGTGATGCGCCAGATGTCGTTCGCCGTGCACGGTTCCAGCGAATTGTCTTTGACCGGAGCCGCTTTCGCGCTGCTGGTGGGGTTCGGCGTGGGCCTCGGCGCCCTGATCGGCAGCGCCCTGGCCGCGGCGCTGTTCGGTGTGCTCGGGCGGCGTGACCGGGAACGCGACTCGGTGATCGGCGTGGTGCTGGCGTTCGGGCTGGGCCTGGCGGTGTTGTTCATCCATCTCTATCCGGGCCGCACGTCGACCAGCTTCGCCCTGCTGACCGGCCAGATCGTCGGGGTGGGCTACACGGGCCTGACCATGCTGGCGCTGGTCTGCCTGCTCGTCATCGCCGTCCTGGCGACGTGTTACCGCCCGCTGCTGTTCGCCACGGTCGACCCCGACGTCGCCGCCGCCCGCGGCGTGCCGGTCTACGCGCTGGGCATCGTGTTCGCCGCCCTGGTCGGGGTGGTGGCGGCCCAGGCGGTGCAGATCGTCGGCGCGCTGCTGGTGATGTCGTTGTTGATCACGCCGGCGGCCGCGGCGGCCCGGGTGGTCGCCTCCCCGGCGGCGGCGATGGTCACCTCGGTGGTGTTCGCCGAGGTGTCCGCGGTCGGGGGCCTGCTGCTGTCGCTGGCGCCGGGCGTGCCGGTGTCGGTGTTCGTCGCGAGCATCTCGTTCCTGATCTACCTGGTCTGCTGGCTGATCGGGCGCCGGCGATCCGCTGCCGCTTAAGCTGGGCCCCACAAGGTTTTACGTCCGGGAGGCAGTGGTGCGCGGGCGAATCGCGTTGCTGGTGGCCGCGGCGGTGTCCGCCCTGGCCACCGGCTGCACCACCGTGGTCGGCGGCAGCGCGTCGCCCGCAGACACCTCCGGTCCGCTGCTCCAGCCGCCGGTGGCCGCCGCGGCCCTGGATGGGCTGCTGCTCGGGGTGGACCAGATCAACTCCTTGCTCAGCTCGGGGATGCGGCTGCGGTACGGCGTTCAGACGATGTGGGATTGGAGTTCGACTTTCAGCGACAAGAGCTGCCTGGCGATGGACGGCCCGGCCCAGGAGGCCGTCTATGCGGACACCGGCTGGATCGCGATGCGCGGCCAGCGCCTCGACGACAACTTCGACGACCCGGCGGTCCGCAACGACTCCGCCATCCAGGCCGTGATCGCCTACCCCTCGGCGCGCAAGGCCAACGTGTTCTACGACGCCTCGGTGCGACGGTGGTCCGCCTGCGCCAACCGGAAGTTCTCCGAACATCCCGTGGACAAGCCGGACATCGTGTGGACCGTCGGCGAGGCCCACAAGGTCGGTGGCACGCTCAGCACCTCCGAAGTTCAGGACAGTAGCGACGGCTGGACGTGCCAGCGGGCGCTGACCGTGCGCAACAACGTCGTCATCGACGTCGCCACCTGCGGCTCCTTCGTGCCCGGCGGGTCCGCGGTCGACCTCGCCGAGCGGATCGCGGCCAAGGTCAGCGGGCGGTAGCCGGCGCCGCGCCTCCTCGCCTAGGCCGGCGCCGGGCGCCCCCATAAGCTGGGCGGGTGGCCGCTATCGACCTCAACGCCGACCTGGGCGAGGGCTTCGGTGTCTGGCGCCTGGGTGACGACGACGCCATGCTCGGCATCGTCAGCAGCGCCAACGTCGCGTGCGGTTTCCATGCCGGTGACCCGGCGGGCCTGCTGCGGGTATGCCGGTCGGCCGCCCGGCGCGGGGTCCGCATCGGGGCGCAGGTGAGCTACCGCGACCTGGCCGGGTTCGGCAGGCGCTTCATCGACGTCGCCGCCGAGGACCTGATCGCCGACGTGGTGTATCAGATCGGCGCGCTGCGGGCGATGGCGCACGCGGCCGGCTCCACGGTGTCCTACGTCAAACCCCATGGCGCGCTGTACAACACGATCGTCACCCACGTCGAGCAGGCCGCCGCCGTAGCCGAGGCGGTGCGCCTGGTGGATTCCGGATTGCCGGTGTTGGGCATGGCGGACTCGGCCTTCTTCGACGAAGCCACTCGGCGCGGATTACGCACGGTCGCAGAGGCTTTCGCCGACCGGGCCTACCGGCCCGACGGCCGGCTGGTGTCGCGCCGCGAACAAGGCGCGGTGCTGGCCGACCCGGCGGTGATCGCCGACCGGGTGGCGACCATGGTCGACTCCGGGCAGGTCACCGCGATCGACGGCACCCAACTCACGCTGAAGGTGGAATCGGTTTGCGTGCACGGTGATTCGCCGGGAGCGGTGCAGATCGCCGCCGCCGTCCGCGACCGCCTTGCCACGACCGGCACCGAGATCAGGGCGTTCTGCTGATGCGACTGAAACTCGGGCGTCCCGACATCGCGCGGTACGCAGGCCGGTTCGACGCTCCCGCCGCCGAGGCCGACGGGCTCTCGGTGACCTGGATCGGCGTCGCCACCCTGCTGATCGACGACGGCTCGTCGGCCCTGATGACCGACGGCTACTTCTCCCGGCCCGGCCTGGCCACGGTCGCGGCCGGCAAGGTGGCACCCTCGCCGGCGCGCGTCGACGGATGCCTGGCCCGGGCCAAGGTCTCGCGGCTGGAGGCGGTCATCCCGGTGCACACCCACTTCGACCACGTGCTGGACTCCGCACTCGTCGCCGACCGCACCGGCGGGGTCACCGGTTCGCCGATGACGCCGGGAAACCGGTCGGGCGGGCAGTGGTGCGATTCGATCAGGGTGACGTCGTAGGCGCCCAGCTGCATCGGTTCGCCGTCGGCCGCGACGACGATCCGGTCCTGCGGCAGGCCGTATCCCCTTCCGACGTTGGCCGCGGACTGCCCGCCGACCAGCCGCGCGCCGGTGCGGTCGGCGACGAGTGCGGAGTCCAGCACGTGGTCGAAGTGGGTGTGCACCGGGATGACCGCCTCCAGC
>NZ_LZKY01000260.1:0-846 GCF_001673055.1 Mycobacterium sp. 1245801.1 | reverse complement strand
AGGCAAGGTGAGATCGCCGTGCCTGTCATTGGTAGGCATTGTGTCCAACCCTTTTCTCTCGTGTCGGCGGACGCTTTGAATCTAAACGCCTACCGTTGGACGTGACTATACCTGCTGGTGTCGCATCCGCAATAGTGAGCGCCGTCACCATCTTCGCAGGTCATCATACTTACACGGCTGTAATTAGAACGTCAAGGTGTCGCATGAACGAAAAGTAGGTAGCGCGTGCTGCTTGACGGATTACCGTCGAGTAGGCGACACTTGTTGCACATTCAAAAGCGGCCGCCGTGACGGGCGGTAAACAGCCGAAAGCAAGTGATTACGTTGCCAGTGAAGCACGTCCAGCCCCGAAACCTGACCCTCCTACGTACACTAGTCGGCCCCCAACCAGGCGCCCTCATGTCGGCGCGAAAACTGGCCAGCCGCAGCACAATTCACCACTCTTTTGTGTCCCGGCTCCTCGCCGGTGAATGCACCACCCTGTCGGCGGACCTCATCTCGAGTAAACACCACGCGGCTGCCCAACATACGTGGTGTGATAGCACCGCGCCTGACATAACGGTCGAGTTCGCGCGTCGACATGCCCGCGAGGGCTTGCGCGGCGTCCTTCTTGCTCAGCAGCTCGGGCTCCATCACGACACGCGCCGGCGCGGCGGTCCCGCTCATTTCGCGTCTCCGTGTTTGATGTGAGTGCGCTTGTTGTTTGTCGGGATGGGCCGGAAAAGTACGGCCGGTCGGACACCGAGCACTTCGGCCATGCGGGCGGCGCGGTCCGCCGACAGGGTGGTGCATTCACCGGCGAGGAGCCGGGACACAAAAGAGTGGTGAATTGTGCTGCGGCTGGCC
>NZ_LZKY01000259.1:0-3942 GCF_001673055.1 Mycobacterium sp. 1245801.1 | reverse complement strand
TGCAGGGTGTCCTTGAACCAACCCGGCAAAAACCGCACCTGATCATCGAGCAACCCATAGCGCTCGAAATTCGCTTTCACGTGCTCCTGCGGCACGCCCAGGATGCGCGCGTGGCGGTGCAGCCTAATCCCCTTGTCCGCCTTGTAATTGACGGTGTCCGGAGGCGGCACCCCTTCGAACGAATCGCACAGCCACACGGTGCGCTTCTCGTCGCCGTGGGCCGCCAGCACCGCGCGCATCAGGATTGAGGCACCACCGCGCCACACACCGCACTCGACCAGGTCGCCGGGAACGTCCTCTTCCAACACCGTCTCGACGCAGTTCTGCAGACTGGTCAGGCGCTGCATGCCGATCATCGTCAGGGCATCCGCCGGCCAGTCCAGGCCGAGATCACGAGCCTGTTTGTTGAACGGCCGCTTGCGCACCAGCATCAAGTTGCGGGTGTTGAACAGCGGACGACCCAGACGATACAAGCCCACCGGAACCAGCTCGTCGCTGCCATACCTGGTGAGGTCGCGGCGGAGCAGGTCGAGGTATGCAAACCGCGTGTCGTGATCGGTCACGGCCAAAACTGCCCCTTACTCCGCATGCCAGTAGTACCGGTTGAGAGCCTAGACGTCCCTCGACGCCGTCAGCGCGTTTCGCAGTGTATCCGTCACCGGCGGCTCAGCGACTTCGCCCAGCTTGAGCGTCGGGGACGCAGCGCCCCGAGCGAGCGAATTCCTCCAGCAGATCGACGGCGCGACCCGCGCTCTCGGAGGGCTTGCTCATTCGGGTGGAGAGCTCGCGCGCACGCGTGAGGTACTCGGGCGCGAGGATTTTGCGCAGGTCGGCGACGAGGGTTTCGGGCGTAGAGCCCGAGAACCGCCGCGACGTGCCCACCTTCAGCTGCTTGACGTGCGACCCCCACATCGGCTGATCGCCCGCCGTCCAGAGGATCAGCGTGGGCACGCCGGCGCGCAGGCCGGCGGCCGTGGTGCCCGATCCGCCGTGGTGCACGACGGCCCGGCAGGCGGGGAAGATCTTCGTGTAGTTGACCACCCCGACGACTTTGACGTGATCAAGCTGCGGAACATCGCTGAAGTCGCTCCACCCCGAGCAGATCAACGCCCGCTCCCCCAACTCCGCGCAGGCAGCGCCGATCATTCGCACCGTATCGGCGGGGGTTTCGGCGACCGGCATGCTGCCGAAGCCGAAGCAGATGGGCGGGGTCCCCTGGGCGATCCACGACAAGACCTCGTCATCGGAGTCCGTCGGCAGCTCCATGGTCAGCGAACCCACGAACGGCCGCTGGCCGCCCCATTTCGCCCACTCGTCAGCCAGCCCGGGAAAGCACACATCGTCGTAGGCCTGGATTTCCAGCGAGCCGCGTTCGGCGATCCGCCGCGGCGAGGCGACCGTGGCCGTGGGCAGGCCGAGCTCACGGCGCTGCCGATCCTCCGCCTTCTTGTTCATCCGCCAGCACATCCAGTCGTACACCGACATTCCGGTGCGACACAGGGGCCCGGGCACCTTCGGAAGCAGCTGGCCGTTGGGCCGCATGGGGATGTAGTGCAGCGTGGCCATCGGAATGCCGTAATAGTCGGCGACGTTGATGGCCAGATCCTGGTAGAGCTGGCCGCTGAACAGCAAATCGGCGCCGGCACCCACCGACATCAGCGCCGAGCTCATTTCCTGCCAGTTCCGCAGCACCGGTTCCCAGGCTTCGCGCATCAGGCTGATCGGCCCTTTGACGAAGTTCTTCCAGAAATCCCGAATGAACTCGTCGCTCCAAAAGTCATGCATGTCCGGCCCATAGCCGATCGCGGGAAGCCCGGCCGCTTCGGCCAGCTCGACGAGATTGGGCGGAACGGCCATCCGGACCGAATGGCCCCGTCGCATCAGTTCACGACCGATGGTGAGGCAAGGCTCGATATCGCCACGCGTTCCATAACTTGCCACAGCAAATTTCATCGCGATGGTTACCTTAATCAGTCTCCGACGGCACGGGCAACTTTGACTGCGGCGTTTCCGCTCGGTAATCCGCGGCTCGCCATTGGCCCGGCGATGCGGTCAGAGTCGTGGTTGTAGTTGTTTCGCAACGGATTTGGCGGCCCGAGACCAGGCTCGATCGTGAAAGTGGCACCGGTGCAGTCGAGTGCGACAAACCCAACCTCATCGGCCTTTCCCCCCGACCGTAGAAGTATGACGACTCTGGGTGGTATGGATGAACCCCAGGCGTCGTCGCCTGATCTTACGTAAGTCTGCCAGACTATCGACACCGTGTCTTGGGAAAGCGGGAAGTCGGTCCAGTGCGGCCCGCACCCGAATTTCCGTTAGCAAATTCCGCTTTTTCCCCAGCGCAATGCTGGTAAGCCCGTTAGCGGGAGCGGGTACGACTCCGCGAGCTGACGAAGTTCTCCACGACGTCGGCGGCTTTGACCACGCTGTCGGCCGGCTTGGTCATCCGGGCGGCGATCTCGCGGGCACGCTGCGCGTAGTCCGGGGCCAGGATTTGCCGCAGGTCCCCCACCAACGTCTCCCGGTTCGTTGCCGAAAAGCGGCGTGTGGCACCAACTTTCAGCCGTTTGAGTTGAGCTCCCCAGATCGTCTGATTGGCGTCCATCGACAGGATCAGCGTCGGAACTCCAGCACGCAGGCTCGCGGCGGTGGTGCCCGAACCGCCGTGGTGAACCACCGCGCGACAGACGGGAAATATCGTCGCGTAGTTCACCGGCCCCACGACCTTGACGTGATCGGGAAGGGGGACGCCGCTGAAGTCGCTGCGGCCGGCGGCAATCAACGCCCGCTCGCCGAGCTGCGCCGAGGCCGTGCTGATCATGTCGACGGTGTCGGCCGGGGATTCAACCGGCATGCTGCCGAAGCCGAAGCAGATGGGCGGGGATCCCGCGCGAATCCACGACATCACCTCGTCGTCGGCTTCGGTGGTCAGCTCCATGGTCAGCGTGCCGACAAAGGGCCGCAGGCCGTCCCACTTCGCCCACTCGGCGGCCAGCCCGGGGAAGCACACCTCGTCGTAGGCCTGGATTTCCAGCGATTCGCGGTCGGCGATCCGCCGCGGTGAGGGTCCCGTCGCCTTGGGCAACCCCAGCTCTGCGCGCTGGGTGTCCTCCACCTTCTTGTTCAGCCGCCAACAGAACCAGTCGAACGCCGTCATGGCCGAGCGGGCCAACGGCGGCGGCAGGATGGCGACGACCTGGCCGTTGGGCCGCATGGGCACGTGATGCAGCGTGGCCAGCGGAAGGTCGTAGTACTCCGCGACGTTGGCGGCCGGCTCCTGGTAACTCTGCCCGGCGAACACCAGGTCGGCGCCGTCGGCCAGCGACATCAGCGTCGTGTTCATCTGCGCCCAGCACTGGTCGCTGAGATCCCACATCTCGCGCCACATGCCGCGCATCTCCCGGATCTTCCAGAAGCCGCGGAAAAACGCTGTCCAGAAGTCGCGGTACACGTCGAGCCAGGCCTGCGATTCCAGTCCGTACGGCACGGCCGTCAACCCGGCGGCCTCGGTGAAGCTGACCGAGTCGGGCGGGACGGCCATGACCATGTCATGCCCCCGGCGTTGCAGTTCGCGCGCGACAACCAGGGAAGGCTCGATATCACCGCGCGTTCCATAGCTGGCCAGCACACATTTCATCGCGAATCCACGCCCTTCGGTTGCGCCATCAATCGTGGTGAAGCACCGACATCACTGTAAATATCGACGAATCTCCACAGCACCGGTTTGCGCGACCACACCGGGACGAACTACGCGCGGGTGAGCCTCAAGGCTTGCGCCACAGCACGCCGGTGCCGTCGATCTCCTCGATCTCTGCGGTCACGCCATGTTCCGTACGGTAGTCCGTCACGGCCTGCCGGCACGCGCCGATGGCGTGGTAGTCGTCGATGATGCAAAACCCCCCGGGCGACAGCCGCGGGTAGAGCGCATCGAGCGCCTGAATC
>NZ_LZKY01000258.1:0-16305 GCF_001673055.1 Mycobacterium sp. 1245801.1 | reverse complement strand
TGGCGTAGGCCGCATCCGCGCACGCCCGGATCAACTCAGCGCGCCGGTTCTGCACGGCTTGGCGCATGATCGGCACCCACTGTTCGGCCGCGACGCCTTCCGGGTTCGGCAGGTGGTTGCGCAGCTGACGGTCGATCAGACCGTTTACCGTGGCGGCGACGGCGTCGGCGGTGAAGGCTTCGGTGCCGATCCAGCGGCCGAGCTGGCTCACCCTGGTCTGCTCGTCGCCGGCGCTAGGCGGTAGCCCGAGTTCGCCGCACAGCGAGGCCCATTGGCTGGACAGCAGCGAATCCAGCTGTTCGGTGCTCGACGCCGGGTTGCCCTTCTGCATGTGCCCATCGAGCAGCTTGTCCACGCAGCTGCGGGCCAGCCGCTGGGCGGCGTATTCGGCGTAGCGGTCGCGGCCCATGCTCAGGCTGGAGAAACCGTAGGTGCCCCAGGGCAGCACGTCCCACGACGAGATGCCCCAGCCCAGCAGGTCCCGGTCGCCCACCGGCGACGCGGTGTTGCCCAGGTCGTAGGCGACGAACTGGTCGCTGGCCCGCCCGCTCATCATCAGTCCGGCCAGCCCGCGCGCCAGCCCCCGGTACACCGCGTACTGCGAGCCGTCCCCGAACAGGGTGCGGTCGGCGCCGATGTAGCGGCCCACCGGAAACACCCGCGCGAACGGAATCGGTTCTCCCTCACCGTGATGGTGGCCCAGGGCGCGCAGGATTCGGACGTCGTGTTCGCGGGCGGCACCGGACTGGCTGGCCACGATCTCGCCGAGCATCGCCAGCGCGTTGGCCCGCACACCGATGATGGCGCTCTGCGGCAGCGAGTCGAAAATGTCCGGGGTGACCATGAATACGCCCATCAACCGGGGATCCAGACCGGTGACCAGGGTCAGCAGCCGGCACACGTCCAAGGCCATCGACGCGCCCGCACCGCCGGCCATCGACGACACCACCAACACCAGCGGCGGTTCGTTGGGGTCGAAGCGACCCATGCCCGGCACGTCGACCGTCGACATCTCCGAGACGGTCTCGACGCGAAACAGCGTGTCCCACGCGGCCTGCAGGCGGGCGTGGATTTCGGCGGCCTTGCTCAGGGTGATCATCCGCCCGATCGCCCGGTACTGCCCGGCGCCGGCCGAGATCGGGATCGACACCTCCTGCGGGTTGCGCGGCGCCCAGGTGGCGATGGTGTCCAGCGCCGATTCGGCCGCCAGCCGTTGGGACAGCGCACCGTCAAGGACGGCGTAGCTGCTGCCCTGGGGGCCGCAGCCGACGTAGCTGCCGCCCTGGGCGGGCACGTTCGCCAGCCCCTCCGGGCCCGACTCGGCGGCGCTGGGGACGTCGATGTGCACGAATTGCCAACCGGCCAGCAGCTTTTCGATCCCAGCGGTGTGCAGTTCGGAGCGCAGCTGGTCCATCATGAGGGACAGCGTGGCGCCGCCGGAACCGCCGCAGCCCACTACCAGGAAACGTCGCATCAGGTGCCCTCTCCGAACGGGTCGAATGGATCTGGGTCATATCGATAGGAGGGTTGTGTCGCCTCGGTCGGCGGGAGCCCGGGCGGCCCGCCCTCCTTGCGCTCGTCGCGCTCATCGCGCTCGACAGGCTCGTCGTCGTACCGGTAGCCCGCGACCATCGTGTCGTCCTGGCGGGGTACCGGTTCGGGTATGGGCCGCTCCTGCGTCTCCGCCTCATTGAAGCCCGGCGGCACCGGGCCCGTCGCGGCGGGCGGCGGCGGAGCCGGCCTCGGGGCCGGAGCGGGAGCCGAGGGCGCCGAAACGGGCGCGCCCCCGAACGGTGAATCGGTGCCCCCGAAGGGATCGTCCCCGGCCGGGCCGGCCACGACGCCGGCAGGCGTGTCGCCGAACGGCGAGGCCGTCTCGCCCGGTGCGGCGAACGGCGCCGTCAGTCCCGCCTGCACCGCGCGCAGCCGCAGCCCGGCGAGCAGGTCGGGCAGCCGTTGGGCGATGTCCTCGTAGAGCCGCTCACGCGCGGTGGTGTCGGTGGTGCCGGCCACCAGCACCAGCACCTCGGCGGCGTTCTCGGGTCCGGACGGGTTGTGCAGGAGCACCCAGGTGTTGTGCACCGCCAGTGGGAGCACCGCGCGCAGGCCGGTCTTGTCAGATCCGGGAAGCTTCGACCCGACGCTGACCACGCCCTCGGCGTCGACGACCACATGGCCGGAGCCAAACGGGCTGCGCCCCAGCACGACCGAGAGGTTCACCCCGGCCACGGAGAGCTGGCGCGTGCCGCCGGGCGGCAGCCCGGTGACCGGTTGCACCAGATCGGTGTCGGCCATCGCGAACGGTTCACCGCCACGCAGCACCGCGTCGTGCTCGACCGCCACCGGGATGCGTTCGGCCAGCAGCGGATTGTCGGGAATCTTGCTGACCCACCACTTCGACGCGTACAGCAGCGCCAGGGGGATGCCGGGACCCAGCAGCAGCGCGGCGAAGAGCACCAGAATGAAGTTGGTGGTGTTGAGCGGGTTGATCATCGACGCCGTGAACGCCACCGGCACGGTCTGGGCGTCGTCGGGATTGTCCAGCGTTGAAACATGAATGGGCACAGTGCCGTTGAGGCCGCCGTGGCCGTTGTGGTCGGTGTGCAAAGTGACCGACAGCTGTGCGGTCTCCCCCGCCTGCACCTTCAGGCAGTGCTGGCCCGAATTCGTCGGCGAACCCACGTGCGGCGTGCCGATGCCGTCGGGTGCGCCCGACACCGTCGCGGTATCGGTGTCGCTGATCCAGGCGCAACCGGGGCCGGTGATGTTCAGCGTCGCCGTCGCACCCTTGGCGCCCTCGACGGTGCCGAAGTCGATGCGCTCACCCGGGGTGGGCAGGCCGACCTTGGGCAGGATCTGCACGGGCACATCGACTTCCTGCGGCGACAACTGGGTGCCGGCGATCGGTCCGCCGTTCAGATCGGTGGTGTCCGCGGTGGTGATCACCAGCGACATCCGCAGCGTCGCGTGCCCCGGGGCGACCTTGGTCAGGTCGGCGTCGACGGGTTTGGCGATGTCGTCCTTGCCGGCCGCGGTCAGCAGCGGGATGGGCGCGGCGCCGTCGGGACCCAACGAGGCCGACATGGTGGCCGAGCCCGCCAGGTCGCTCGGGACCATCGGCTTGCCTTGCCCGTCAACCAATCCGAAGACGAGGCCCTTGAGGGTCTGGCCGCTGTGCCAGGCGACTTTGTCGCCGCCCGTCAGGGCCGGGAAGATGTCGGTGGTGATGTGAATGCTGACCTTGGATACCGCGTCGGGGTGCTGGCCGGTGGTGTCGACGTAGACGATCGCCCACTGCCCGCTCCAGTGCGGGGCGTTGCCGTTCTGCAGCGAGATCGTCTGCGCCGATTCGGATTGCCATTGGTAGTTCACCGAGACGCCGTCGACGTTGACGTTTTGGGCGCCGTCCTTCTTGGGCAGCGGCAGGATCTGCCCGGTCGGCGAGACGAGGTAGGGCTCGACGCCGGGCACGCCGCCGGAGCCCAGGATGTTGACCTCTTTGATGGACCGGTCCAGCACGAAGTTGTGCCGCGCCTCCGGGCACACCTTGAGCGGGCACACCCCGCCCTGGTCGGTCACGCCGGGATCCGGGTTGAGGGCGTCGAACGCGAACAACATGTCGTCGATGTTGGCGACGGGAAAGAAGTCGCCGGGCACCGGATCCGTGATGGCGCCGCACGCCAGGCCCTGCAATCCCTTGCCGGTGCTGATCGCCGACATCACGTTGAAGTCACCGGGAGTCTGCTTGGCGCCCAGCCCGATTCCCAGCATGATGATGTTGCTCGACCGCAGCTGGTCGGCCAGACCGCTGGGGCGGCAGATGGATTGGACGGCCTTCTGGGTGGTGTCCGGGATTCCGTTCGGTGAGTCCAGCGGGACCCCGTCGGCGTAGGGCTTGGTGATCGGTCGGGCGGTGAAATCGATCATGCCGTCGGAGAACCAGGCGATGGCCTGGCAGCGCTGACCCTTGTTGGCCGCGCCGCCGTGTGTGGTCAGCGCCTGCCGGGCGCCGTCGAGGGCCAGCCAATAGTCGGTGTCGATGCCGGTGTTCTTCTTGGCGATCGGATCCAGCGACGCCCCGACGCTGTCGGCGGTCGAGCCGGTGAGTTGAGTCCAATCATGTTCGGGGGCATAGGTATCGGAGAAACCGGCGACCGCGACGTCGAGTTTTGCGCTCACCCGGTCGGCGTACTTGCCCAGCGTCTGCACCAGGTAGCGGGCGGCCTGCACCCGCGCGGCCTGCGGGTCGGTCTGCTGCAGGCTGCTCGACTCGTCGAACAACAACAGCAGATCGCCGGTCTTCTGCGCGGCCAGGCATGCGCCGAACCGGCTGGCCCCCGGCGATCCGGTGGCCGACGCGACGGGCGCCCAGCCGACCAGGTTCAGCACCACGACCAAGAAGGCGGCCGCGGCGACACGCGCCAGCATCGCAAGGCCGTTGCGGCCGCGCCGTATTCGAGAGGAGTCCGCCACTACAACGTCCCCGCCCACAGCGCGATCTGCCAGGCCCCCACGGCGATTCCGACGAGGCAGACCACCAGCACCACCCAGTACAGCGTCGACGTCCAGGTCGGCGCGGAATAGATGGCCTCGGTGCGGCGCCGGGTGTCGACCCGGCTGAAGATCGCCAGGGCGCCGATCGCCAGCGGCCCGGCCGACAACCACCCGGCGACCGCGGCCGCGATCATCGGGCCGCCCAACGCGCTGGCTCCGGCCAGGGCCACACCGACGAGAGCCAGCGCCAGCGCCACCGCGAACCAGACCAGCGGCGGCCCGGCCGTCGTCAGCGCGCCCACGCCCGCCGGGTTCGCGGTCAGCTGCCCGAAGGCGTCGCGGCCGCCGGTCGGCTCGAACGCGGGCGGGCCCGGAAACGCCTCCGGGCGCGCCGGGGCCGGTCGCTGGTTGGCCCACGGATCGAAGCCGCCCGAGTAACCCCCACCCGGCTGCCCCTGCGCGGGCGCCTGGCCGCCCCCGGCCGGGGCCTGCTTGCCCGGGCCAAAGTCGCTGAAGTCGAAGGGGTTTGGTGCGTTCATCGTCACCGATCTCAATACGGGTTCAGGCACAGGGCGAAGGAGCGGTCGGGGGGCGCGGCCACGTATACCGAGTTGCACTGGTTGCTCGAGCCCACCCGCGCGGCGACCGTGTACACCCCGTCGCGATGCTCGCAGTCGACACCGAACAGGTCCAGGGCGTCATTGCCCGTGCTGTTGCGCAGCTGAAGCTCCACGCAGGTGCCGATCGGCACGGTGGCCAGGTCGAGCTTCGGGCCGCGCGGCACCGTGGTCGGCGGCGCGACCGACGTGATGGTTCGGGGCGGCAAGGGCCTGGGCAGCGTGGAACTGGATGCGGTCGTCGGCGTCGAACCGCTGGGACGGGTGCCCCAGTACACGCCGCCGAGGATCAGCAGGACACACATCAGGTAGCCGATCACCAGGCCGGCGATGGCGGCCGGACGACCCCGCTCACCGCTGCGATTGATCTGCGGCAAGGCGAGGTGACCCAGCACGATGCCGGCGGGCGGAACGATCACCCCGAAGATCGGCGAGAGCACCGCGAGCGTGTTGTAATCCGCGCGCGGCGGCTGTCCGCCGAACGGCGCACCCGGGTAGCCAACCGGGGTGGTGGGCGCGCCGCCGTAGGACACGGTGGGCGGCTGTCCGCCAAAGGGATCGTTGGACTGCGGCGCAAAGGGATCGTCGCTGGGATACATCAATTCACCCCTTGAAGTCGACGATGCAGGCATACACGGTCTTGTTGTGGTTCCACAGCGTCGTGGGGGTCTTACAGGAGTCGTTCGAGAGCAGCTGGGTCACCTGCAGCACGCCCTCGCGCACCTCGCACTTGACCGGGTAGATGGTGATGAAGTCCGCCTTCTCCGACGGGTCGGGCTTGTTCTGCTGGACCTCGATGCAGTCGCCCACCCGAAGATCGCTGACCGAGACACTGGGGCGCTGCGCCGGCGGTGGCGTGATCACCGTCGTGCGTGGCGGCGTCGGCGGCACGTACGGGCTGGGGGCCGCCGTCTTGACCGTGTCCGAGTCGGACCCACTGGTCACGATCCACACCGCCAGCGCACCGACCGCCAGCACGATGATGAGGTAGGAGGCCGTCAGGCCGAAGATGGCGCGGTCGCGGCCGCGCTGGTGGCGCTGGCGGATCTGGGACAGCGCGATGTGCCCCAGCGCGGCACCGGCCGGCGCGAAGACGAACGCGAAGATGGCCGACAGCGTGGCCAGCGTGTTGGTCTCGGGCTTCGGAGCCGACGGGAAGCCACCGGACCCCGCGGGCGAATGACCGGGTTGGTGCTGCCCGAACGCCGGCCCCTGGACACCAGGCTGACCCCCGAAAGGGTCGCCGCCGAACGGATCCTGATAACCGCCGCTATAGGTCATCGGCGCCCCTCGATGCAGGGCCGGAGCTGGTCACCCATCCCCCTCATCAATGCCATCCCATTCCCCGCCACCGCGCCGTTGGGCGGCGTTCGCCGTCACCGCATGCCTGAAAACTCGTGACGTCCCACCGCAAAATCAACATAGTCGGTGCAGGCACGACGCACTCTTTTTCCACCAGAAGGACCTTTCGGTACTGCTACATATAGTGCTGCGCGGTACACACGCGCAATTTAGACTGCGGCCCGGCGTTCGCTGTCCGCTTCGCCCTGGCGTTAACTGCAGCATCGGACCGGCTGCTGCAGGACGTGCATAAGTTCGCTGCGCAACGCTCGGGGGCCGACGGGCAATTAGCTTGCTCGCGGTCACGCTAGCCGGTCGCGGCTTTGGAGTTCAGAAAGGCGACTATCCCCTGGGTGACCGCGGCGGCATATTTCGCCCGGCCGTCCGGATTTTCCATTCGTGCGACGTCACCGGCGTTTTTCATGTTGCCGAGTTCGACCAGCACCGCGGGGTACTGGGCCAGGTTCAGGCCGGCCAGGTCGTCGCGCCCGTAGAGGCCGTCCGAGCCGATGTAGTTCGCCGGGGTGAAGCCGGATTGAACGAGGGCGTCCCGCACCGCATGCGCCAGCTGCACGGCGGGCCCGGCTTGGACGTCACCCAGCGGCGGGCTCGAGTAGTTGACGTGGAATCCGCTGCCCGACGGCGGCCCGCCGTCGGCGTGAATGCTCACGATCGCGTCCGGGCGCATGGCGTTGGCCGCCGCCGCGCGCTGGTCGATGCACGGCCCGACACCGTTGTCGCCGTCCCGCGACAGCTGGGTACGCACGCCCATCTGGTTCAGCGCACCGTCGATCAACGCCACCACGGCCCAGGTGAACGCATGCTCGGGATATCCGTCGTCGGCGGCCGCGCCCGACGTTTGACAAGGCTTGGTGCCGCCGCGGCCGTTGGGGACCTGCTGGTTGATCGACGCGTCGTTCACGGCGTTGTGGCCCGGGTCGAGGAAAACGGACATTCCGGCCACCCCCGCATTTGCCCGCGGGCCGGGCAGCAATGCGGCGGCGGTGACGATCGCCGGCAGGAGACCGGCGACCTTCAGGGCGTCGCGGCGTGCGATGGATCGCGGCCCGCCCGGGCAATCGCTCACCGCGCGATGGTAGCAATCGTCAGTACTCCTCCAGGGCGGCCATCAGTGCCTCCTCAACGCCCTTCAAGAAGCTGGCCGGCACGTTGTAGCCACACGTCACCATCCGGAGCCTGCCCTCGTAGGTGGTGACTCCGGTCAGATATTCGCCATCGGTCTGGCTGAGCACCACCGGTCCCCACACCGCCGTCGGGCGCAAAGGGCCTACGCCATCGAGGTTTCGCACGCCGAGGTTGGTGATCATGATGTCCCACGGACTGGTCCGGCTGAAAAGCTCCTCGGCGTCGGCGGTTTCGGCGTCGACGGTGATCATCTGTTCCAGGTCGGTTGCGGCGGCACGGATTCCGCGCGCCGATCGGGCCACCCGCAGGTGTGCGGTCGTCGCACGAGCCTGCTCCCAGAACGGTGTGCCGTCCCACGGCGTGTGTCCCGTCGCGGTCGGCACGATGCACATGGCGCAGTCACCCTCGATTCCGAGGATCGGCCGCAGGTTCATCGGGCTGAGGACGCGGATGAATTCTTCGCCGCGGTCCGTGGCCCGCACGCGGCATTTCGCGACCACCAACGCGGCGTGCACCGTGGTGCGTTCGGCGCGGCACCGCGCTACCAGCCGCGCGGTGTCCGCATGGGTCATCGCCAGGGTGCGCACGTTGGTCGGGGTGCCGTCGAAGGGACGCAGCACGCTGGGTGTGGTCATCCGCGGGTCGTCCGGCGCGGCGGGGTCCGGCGGATCAGCCGAGTGAAGGACTTCGGCGACGATCTGTTCTTGTGGTTGCGGCACAGGCAAACTCGTCAAGGCCTCGCCGTTGAGCGCGGCGATCACGTCGCGGAGCACGACGGTGGAACTGATTCCGTCCGCGACCGTGTGGTCGAAGGTGAGCAGCACCGCGCTACGCCAAGCGCTCTGCAGCAACAACGCTCGTATCAGCGGCGCCCGCGAACGGTCGAACGGCCGGGTGAGCTCCTCGGCCGCGGCCGCTTGCCAGGCCAGCTCCGGGCCGCGGCGCACGGTCAACTCCACGGGCGCGACGTCCGCCGCACGATAGAAGCCCAGACGCGAGCCGGGGTGGTCCTCGACGTGCACGGATAGCAGGGGATGGCGTCGCAGAACGGCGGCCAAGGCGGCCCGCAGCGGTCTTTCGGCAAGCACCGCACCAAATTCCGCCACGATCGAGAAATGCGCGGGATTGCGTTCGCTGTAGCGATAGAAGAGCCGCTCCGCCGCTCCAAGGGGGCGCACGAGGGTAGTGGACTGGCCGTGCTGCGGGTTGTTGATGGTCACCGAACCTCCAAGCACGGGTAAAGCGCTGCGACACAACGCAGACGGAACCCCGGCCGAGTCGGTTCATCCACGGAGACGAATTCATCCGACGTTCAACTGCCACCACGCTCGATACCCCGCGCGACCAGTGTGGCGCCGCCCGCTTGCCCCGGGCTCCCCACGTTTGCGTCACGTTTCCCACAGATCGCGACATCGGGCCTGGAGTAAGCGACGCCGTGCCTATGCACCGGATGCCGCGCCATACTAAAAAGTATGTTACGGTCTCGGGCATGTCCGTGGTCGAACGCCAACCGCTGCACGGCGTCACCGACGAATTCGTGGCGCGGCTGGCCGATCGCGCCGAGGAGGCCGAGCGATTGCGGCGCCTGCCCGCGGCAACGATCAGCGATTTCCGGCAGACCGACCTGTTTCGGTTACTGCTGCCAGCCCGGTTCGGCGGCCTTCAGGCCCCGTTTCCCGAACTGCTGCAACCGATTCGGCGGATGGCGCACGGTTGCGCGTCGAGCGCCTGGACGTTGGCCTTCTACGCGCTGCATAACTGGATGCTGTCGCTGTTCGATCCGCGCGTTCAGGACGAGGTCTTCGCCTCCGGCCCCGTGCTGGCGCCGGCTCCCCTGGCCCCCACCGGCCGGGGCGTGCCGGTCGACGGTGGCGTGCGCCTGACCGGCAGGTGGTCCTGGGCGACCGGTGCGATGGATGCCGATTGGATGATCGTCGGCGCGCTCATCGAACGGCAGGACCGTATCGATCCGGTGCTCGTCGTGCTGCCCGCCGACCAGGTCGAGGTGGTAGACACCTGGCAGACGGCCGGCATGCGCGGCACCGGTTCGCATGATCTCGTCATCACCGACGTGTTCGTCCCCGAGCACCGAGTGGTCGCCGTGGCCGACATCTACGGCGGGACGGCACCCGGCGCGGCTGCACACGGGGTCGCGACGTACCGGTGGCCGATGGTTCCGGCGCTGGCGCTGACGGCGTCGATGCCCGTGCTCGGGACCGCGGAACGGGTGACCGAACTCTTCGCCGAACGGCTCAGCGAGCGCGTGCTGGCCTACAGCGGGGTGGCGCAGAAAGACCAGCCCGCCGCTCAGATCAGGCTGGGCGAGGCTCGGGTGCGGCTGAGTTCACTGCGGGCGCTGGTGGCTCGGACCGCCGACGAGATCGAGTCGATCGTCGTCAGCGGCGAACGGGTGAGCCGGTCGGTGCGGGCCGACGCGCGGTTGGCGGCCGCGCGCACCGTGCACGAAAGCCGGGCGATCATCGCCGATCTCATGGAGGCCGCGGGCGCCAGCGCACACTTCTTGTCGAGCCCACTGCAGCGCGCCAAGCGCGACGTGGATATCGCCGCGGGACATGTCGTGTTCGACTACGACACCAGTCGAGAGTTGGCCGGGGCGTTGGCGATTGGCGCGAAGATCTCACCCATCGCCATGATCTGATTTGGCTTGGCCCGTCCCCGACTCGCCCAGCATCACGGCCAGGAATCTTTCTCGTTGAGCCACCGAGCGGGCCTGCTCGGCCGAGGTCGTGAGGTGCAGCAGGCCGATCCCTGCGGCGAAGGTCAGTTCGGCGCGCAGTCTGGCGTCCTCGTAGCTCAAACCGTAGTCGCAGTAGGCCTTTATCACGGTGCGCAGCAGCAGCCGGTCGGCGGCGCGGATGTTCTCGGCCGCCACCGGGTCCAGGCGGGCCCATTCGCGCATCGCCCGCTCGAGCACCCAGTATTTGGGGCTGACCAGCGTTTCGGTCAGGGCCGACAGCCGTTCCCGGGGAGGTAGCCCGTCGAGCTCGGTCAGCGCCTGACGGTCGCGCTCCAGGAATTTGTTCCACGACTCGACCAGTGCGGCCCGATACGCTTCGATGTCCTCGAAGTGCCAGTAGAAGCTGCCGCGGGTGACACCCGCCTGCTGGCAGAGGCGTTCGACCTTGAGTGCGCGCACTCCCTCATGGGCAAGGACGGTGTAACCCACCTCGAGCCAGTCCTCGGCTGACAGGCGGGTCGACGGCTGCTTGCGCTCCACCATTCCATGGACATTACGGGAGGCCCCCCTGGTCGGAGGGAAGATTAGGCAATCTCGGTAATTACTTTTCGCCTGACCCCGTCGGCGGAATGGGGAGCCTCGCGGTCTCGTCGAGGTCCACGTCGAGCGCGTTGAGCATCAGCGCCAGGCCCGCGTATCGGGCGATGACCATCAGCGCTTCGACGGTGGCCTCCGAGCCGAGGGCGGTGTGCACTTCTTGGAAGAGCGGTTCGGCGACGCGGCGGGTGGTCACCAGTTCGGTCGTCAGGTCTAGCACCGCCAGCTCGGTGGCGTCGAATTGGCTTGTTTTCCAGTCGGATTCGGAGGTGATCGCGTCGATGGTTTCGACGTCGACACCGACGGTTGGTGCGACGTCTTTGTGTTGGCCGAGTTCGTAGGGGCAGTCCATCAGGTAGGCGGTGCGCAGCACGATGAGTTCGCGAAGCCTTCTGGGCAGCACCGGGCTGGTCAGCGCGGCGTCGCCGGCCACCATCCAGCCGGTGAACACCTTTTCGGCGTTGGCTAGCGCGCGGTACACGTTGAGATTGCCCCGCCGCGCGGTTAACTCGCGGGCTCTGTCGGGCATCTGTTCGGGCTGGCGATACGGGATTCGGGTCATGCGTCGATCTCCAGGTCGACGGCGTTGAGGACCAAGGCGAGGCCGTAGTAGCAGCTGACGATCATCAGCAGTTCCGTGAGCGCCTCGTCGCCGAGCAGGGCGTGGGCCCTGGCGAAGGAGTCGTCGCTGAGCCGTCGGGTGGTGCACAGTTCGGTGACGGTGTCGATGACGGTGCGTTCGTCGTTGAAGAACCCGACGGTGTCGAGGTTCGCCTTGTCTTGGAGGGCGTCGATCTGCTGGTCGGAAAGTCCCGCGCTGCGGCCGAAGATCACGTGCTGGGCGAGTTCGTAGGGCGAATCCTGCAGGTGGCCCACCCGCAGGATGATCACTTCGCGCATCCGCGGGGTGAAGGTGGGGCTTTTGAACAGTTCGCCCGTCATCTGCGCCCAACCGTCAAGGATGTTGGGCGCGTTGGCGATTAATTTCAGCACGTTGAGCGTATCCGGGCGCGCGATGGGCTGCTTGATCCCGTCGGGTTGGCAGTCGGTACTGACCAGGGGCATTCGCGTCATGGCCGAGGGCCCTTTCCGGAGGTATGGAGCGTTGCCGCAATTCTTCGATTGCGTTTGATTGCAAGTTATTTCGCTAGGGGTCGCGAACTGTCACTTGGTCACGATAGCCGAGTTGTAGTTCGGGGCCCACGCCTGCTCGAAGACGGCGATGGGAACCTGCTCGTCGCGGCCGGTGCTGATGCCGCTGTCGTTGAGATGCACCACACCGGCCTTGCTGTCAATGCCGGTGACCACCACGAAGTGGTTTGCAAAGTTCCGCTTCCCGGGCCGGTTCCAAATGGTTTCGGCATTAAGGATTGCGATGACCTTGTGGTTTCCGCCCAGCTTGCGCGCCACGGCGGCGGTATCGGTCTGAATGTTCTCGGCTCTGATCCAGTAGTGCCACAGCAGTACAGGAAGGTCGGCGATATCGGTTGTGCCCGTCGGCGTCCAGATCGGTTTGTGACCCGCTGTGCTCGGTGTGTTTTCGGCCAACGCGATCATCTGCTGTTCGGATGGCTCGCGTCCCGTAATCTCGCCGACCACATCGGCCACCACCATTTCCCCACAGTCGGAGGCGTGTTGTTCGCGCCAGTAGGTCGCGGCGGCGACGGGATCGCCATACATTCCCAACTCATGGTCGGCGTCGGGGACGGGAGCGCCCGGGTTGGCGTGCACCATGGCTGCCGATATCACCGACGACGCGGCAACCGCGGACAACAAAGCGGCCCGGCCGAACGTTCGTGCGGCGCTGGCGACCTTTGCCCGCGAGGTGCTCGTCATGGGTGTCCGCTCCGGGGCCGCCGCAACGGCTTATAGATGTGACGAAAAAAGCTTCAGGTTGTGGCCCTGGACGGAGATTTAACAGAAACTCGGCGAAAATACCGCACCGACACGCCGAATCTGTTCCGGTTGCTCGTCTGCTTAGGGCAGAGGCATTCGCGTCTTCCGCGCTCTCGTCCAGCAGGATCCCTCGACTGCAGCGAACACCGCTGTTCGGAGGTATAGAGCGTTGCCGGAAACCGCTAGCACATGCGCTAGCGGTTTCGGGGAAACTTGCCTGACCACCCTGGCGCCGCTGCAGCTCAGCTCGCCTTTCAGCGTCGCCCACTGTCGCGGCTTCGATGTGAGTCCTTTTGCGCCAACGCGGGAAGACATTCAGTCCGAATTCAGCTGACCTCCTTCGCGCTGGCGTCGATGGTCGCGATGGCGTCATGTTCCTTCAGCAATTTAGGTGCCGTCCTTGCTCGGCATCCGTC
Source organism: Mycobacterium sp. 1245801.1 (assembly GCF_001673055.1). NCBI lineage: Bacteria > Bacillati > Actinomycetota > Actinomycetes > Mycobacteriales > Mycobacteriaceae > Mycobacterium > Mycobacterium sp. 1245801.1. Next base: position 3,100 of record NZ_LZKY01000258.1, on the reverse strand, counting down.
AGTGTTTACGCTGACACCTCAGTTGCTGGCATGTCACTGTGGCGGCCCTGCGAAACCGTTGTCACTCACATACGACTTGAGCTGCGCCGCAACTGAAGTCGGCAAGTCGCTGTAGTTGACTCCACCCTCTGCGACCGGTGTTTTCCACCGGTGGTCTAATTCCCGTTTGCCGAGTGAACCGTCTTGGAGCACGCGCGGGCCCCAAATCCTTACTTCTTTTAGCAAACCTTCGGCCCACTCAGCTGTCACGTAGGCCGGACGGAACTGCTGCAAGAAATCCCGGCCATTGAGGCCGCACTTCATGTCGGGGAGATCGCCTACGATCTCGAGTCGTGCACTGAGTTTCCGGCTCTGGGCGAGCACTGCTGCTTTATGCTCTCTCGGATGGGACAGCTTGTCGCTCAGGCTGTGAGAGGATTCTTTATCAGTCGCTGTTTCCGTTGAGAACTGTTCTTTGGCAAATGCCCTCGCGGCGCCTACTTCCGGGGTTCCCATTTTGATAACCACGCTGGCGTGGTCTGATGCTCCGGCGGTTCGAGGCTCATGCAGTATCGTGGCGTCTGTTACCGCGTGCTGCAGCGCCGGGGAGACAAAGATATAGTCGAGGCGAAACCCGTTGAGATCTGCGGACTTACCGGTGGTCTTGTCCAGCCGTTTCGAGAACCACGTGTAGTCGCGTTCGTGGGTGTGAAGGCGCCGCCACGTGTCGATGAATCCGGCATCAAGCAGCTTCGCCATCCAATGTGACTGCTTGAAGTTCGTACCCTCGGCATCGATCCGGAACCCGGTGTTGAAGTCCCCCAGGATGATTGCTTGACGGTCTTTGTGGCTGACGGCGTAGTTGATGGTGCATTCCCAAAACAACTCCTTGCGCTTCGCGCCGGAGACGCCGTAGCCGTTCTCAAACTTGTTGTCGGGAGCACCCGGGATGTGCACGACCAGTATGTCGAGGTCGAGCTCATTGAGACGAAGAGCGAGCCACCTTTCCTGGTCGGCACCGAGGGTGGTGTAGTCCTCCGGAGCACGCTCAAGCGGCCACCTGCAGGCAACGAGTATGCCGTTGTGATTGGCAATCGGTTTTGACGTCACGATGAAGGGGTAGCCAAGCCGGCCCAAATGTGCGCGCAGCGATGCTTCGTTTCGGGCTTGAAATTCGGTAAACGCTAGCAAGTCTGGCCCAACATCTTCGATGATGTGGTGACAGATGGATGGCACCCGCGAACCGCCACCCTGCCTGATGTTCCAAGTCAGAAGTATCACTGCTCAACCATCCCGCGGACTGTTGTGTCTTGTGTGTACACGTCAAACACCTGACGCTAACCCATCGTGGAGTTCGCTCCGTTTTGGTCGGCGGGCAGCGGTTTCTCTTACTACTCGATGGCCGTCGTCGAATCTGTACAGCAAAACGCACGCACCTGTCCCACAAGGTGCCGTACCTCTGCTACCGAAGGCTGTAGCTCATAGGCGTGGTGGTGCACTGCCCGACTCAGCGAGTGCCAGGCCCGCCTTACCGGCTCCCCCACCTCTGCTCCTCGATTCCTACCCAGCACCACAAGTTTTGAGTTCATTGTCGGCGGCTTCTCACTGGATGATGACCAGGAGGCGCTTTCTTCGTTGAGCCAATCCTCCAGCGCAAGACGTGCCAGCAGCGCCGCGGTCCGTGCCGCCCGCGGGCCCAGCGCGATGCTTCCATCGAGCACGTTATCGGCGTACTCGAGCAGCGCGGCACGTCCAATCATGCAGCTACCCGGACCAAGTCGCCGACCGCCAACCGGGCATCATTGACCGCACCTTTGTAATCCAAGACTCCTTGGTGGACGCCCCTGTTCGCGACGGACAACGTGTCCCGGCGCGCACGCCCGCCAGACTTCCACTTGTCCACGGCAAGGTCATCGTCGGCGTCGCCCGACAAGGCCAGTGCCAGCCGCTTGGCGGTCTTGGTGGCGTTCTCCCAAGCCGTCTCCACTTCTTCACGAGACCGGCCATCCGACAGTGCCTTTGACGAATAGACATCCCACGCGGTCGCCTCCAAGGCCTCTCGACACAGCGCTGGGATAGCGGATCGCTTGATGCCTTCCGGCACAGCATCGTCGGCCGCGATCGCGAATGCGTCGTCGAGCAGTCGCGTCGCGGGGCGGGTGGATTCCACGATGCTGATCGACGAGTTCGCCGCGCGCGTCACCTCGACGATTCGCGCGGGCGCCCGCGAGCTGCGGATGGCCGCCGGGAGCCTGTTGTCGTGGGTCAACACGATCACCTGGCGGTCCTTGGCCAGCGTGGTCAGGACGTTCAGAAACCCGTCGATCTTCGACGGGTCCATCGCCTGGATCGGATCATCGAACACCAGGAACCGGAAAGGGCTTTCCGGCGATGTCGCGCGTGGAATGAAAATCGCCAGGGCCAGCGCCTGCAGTTCGCCTTGGCTCATCACGCCGAATGCCTCGGTGTCCGATCCGTCGACGGCAGCCTGTAGCACGACACGTCTGGTGGTTTTCTGTCCCTCCAGGCGGATGCCACCGAGGTCGACGTTGCTCTCCTGGCGCAGCGCCGCCCAGATCTCGCGGGACCTCTCGGCCAGTGGAGCGATCCGTTCGTTACGTAGCTGACTAGCGTTGGCCTGCAACCACTTCGATGCCTTGGTCGCGACCGCGAGCTGGTCGGCTACCGCGGCGGCGGCCTCGGCTTTGTGCAGCCAGGCGGCCAGCTCTGCGGCCACGGGGCTCCACGCGTCCTCGCGGGCTTGGAGTAGGTCCGAGGCTTCGTGGGTCAGCGCCGCGTAGGCGGTGTGCAGCGTCGGCAACGTCGCCTGGACGTGGTCGGCGAGCGCGGGGTCGTCTCTCATCGGGAGTTCGGCGAAAGCATCGTAGGCGGCGCGCGCTGCTTCGATGGTGCTCAGTTCGGCGTCGGCGAGCGGCGGGCGAGCCACCGATCGCACCATTGCCACGACTGACGATCGCGCCTGCTGCGCCTCGGCGCGAGCGGCGGTGAGGTCGCTCAGGGCGCTTTGATCGCGCTCGAGGGCCGCGCGCGCCGCCAGCGCCCAACCTTGGTCAAGGGTTCCTTGACCGCAGACCGGGCAAAGCTGATCACCGTGCTGGTC